>NZ_JAPVLS010000029.1:96690-99767 GCF_027158125.1 Streptomyces sp. H39-C1 | reverse complement strand
GACGCCCGCAGCGCCGTCACGCCTGCGGCGGGCTTGCCCCCACCCCCGCCCCTTGCCTGCTGGCCAGGTCCAGACGGGCGGGTGCCCGCAGGCCCGTCGCGGGTACCGGTACGCGGACGCCCGCAGCGCCGTTGCGCCTGCGGCGGACTATCCCCGCCCTCCCCCAACCTTTGCCGTCACGAATGCACGTCACAAACAACAGCCGCGCTCCCGCAGGCCGGCTGTAACGCGAAGGGACCGGGGCCGCCTGGGGGCGCCTCCGGCCGGAGGCTAGGGGAGGGGTTGCTCGAAATGCTGCCGAGCTATTTGTGGGCCGCTGGGGGCACCCCGGCCGGAGGTTGGGGGATCGTCAATAGTCGATTTCGAAGCCCCGGCCCGGAGGGCCCCGGCACCGGAGCCCTCAACGGCCTAGGAGTGACCCAGCTCCTCCGCCGGCGTCGACTCCTCCACCGACCCATGCCGATCCGGATGCAGCACCAGCGGATCCACCTCATTGATCTCGTCAAGAGTCATCGGCGCCGGCACCGGCGGCTTCGGCATCACCGCCGCCTCCGAGTGACCCCCGCACCCGTACCCGAGCGACACGACACGCCCGTCCGCCGGCGAGAACTCGTTCGCGCAGATGCCGAACGCCTGCCGCAGCGAGCCCGCGATCGGGACGAAGAAGCCGCAGCTGAGGCAGTTGGCCGGGGCCGCCTGGGCCATCGGCGTCTTGGGGCCGAACTCTTCCTCCCAGCGGTCGGCCGCGGCGTGCAGGCCGAACCGCGAGAGGACACGCCGGCGCCCCATCCCGATTTCCCCGGCGATCGCGCCGATGCTGCCGATCGCGGGAAGCGCGGCCGCAGGGCCGGACAGCTCGGCGTCCTCGGCCTCGACGACGTCGGCGAGCTCCTCCGACACCACGGAGTTCGGCAGCGGCGCGTCCTCGCCGCTCCATCCGGGTTCGAGACGGAGATCGTCGGACTCGGTCGGCAGCAGGTCGCCGGGCCCCATGTCACCCGGCCGGAGCCGCTCGCTCCACGGCACCCACTCGGGGGCCAGGATCGAGTCGTCGCCGGGCAGCAGCACGGTCTCGTCGATGGTGATGTTCTTGGCGCGCGAGGCCCGCGTGAGCGTCGTGGCCCAGCGCCACCCGCGGTACGCGGGTTCCTTGCAGGCGAAATAGTGAGTGACGACGCGGTCGCCCTCGGCGACGACGCCAAGATGCTCGCCGACCGATTGCGGCCCGGCGGCCTCCTCGGTCACAGCCAGCGCGACATCGACCGCCTCGGCGCACAGGCGGTCTGGGGTACGGCTTCGCATCGCAGCACTCACAAGAATCGATTCTCTCCGTTACGCCGTCTCACGTGTGCGCCGCCGGAAGCGGGCGGGGGCCAAAACGGAGCGGACCTGCGGACCGCGTCGACGCTTCTTTCCCTACCCGAACGACCTCGGGCGCACCTGTTGGCACCCATTCTGCGCGATCGCACGCTACCCGTGCGCACCGCGTGCGCAAAGGAGGGGGTGACAGGCAGCTCATTTGGGGCAGGATGGCCTTCGTGGCAAGCGTAGTGACGTCCGGCCCGGGGCCCCTCCGCAGGGCAGGACGCGCCCTGGTGAGCGCGGCGCGGCGGTCCGGTGGGGCCGTGCGCCGCCGCATTCGGCGGTCCACGCACGCCCACGGGGCGGGCGAGTCCGGACTCGCGAAACTGATCGAACTGCACGCGGTGAATTCTGCTGGCGACATGTTGATCACGATCGCTCTCGCCAGCACTGTGTTCTTTTCGGTACCGACCGGCGAGGCGCGCGGCCGGGTGGCGCTCTATCTTCTGGTCACGATGGCGCCATTCGCGTTGCTCGCGCCGGTGATCGGCCCGCTGCTGGACCGGATGACGCACGGCCGCCGGGCCGCCATGGCGATGGCGATGCTGGCGCGGGCGGTGCTCGCCTGGACGATGGCGTCGGTGGTGACGACGGCGGGCCTCGGCCTGTACCCGGCGGCGCTGGGCGTGCTCGTGGCGTCGAAGGCGTACGGCGTGGTGCGCAGCGCCGTCGTACCGAGACTCCTGCCAGGACAGACGACGCTGGTGAAGGCGAATTCGCGGGTCACGCTGGCCGGGCTGCTGGCCACGGCGATCGCGGCGCCGATCGGCGCCGGGCTGCACATGATCGGGCCGCAGTGGCCGCTGTACGGGGCGTTCGTGGTGTTCGCGGGCGGGGCGCTGCTGTCGATGTCGCTGCCGCACAAGGTGGACTCGGCGAAGGGCGAGGCGAAGGCGCGGTTCGCCGAGCTGCGGGCCGCCGACACGGGCGGTGCCGGCGACGGCATCGACACGCCCGGCGCCGGCCTGCCGGGCGACGGGCTGCGCGGGCCAGGACGCAAGCCGGGGCTGCTGGGCGTCGGATCGTCCGTGCTGCACGCGCTGCAGGCCAATTCCGGGCTGCGCGCGCTGTCCGGCTTCCTGACGATGTTCCTGGCCTTCCTGCTGCGCGAGCACCCGTTCAGCGGACTGACGCCGGCGTTCTCGCTGGGCATGGTGGCGGTCGCGGCGGGCGCGGGCAACGCGCTGGGGACCGCGCTCGGGGCGTGGCTGAAGTCCCGCGGCCCGGAGATCATCATCGCGATGGCGTTGATCGGCGCGCTCGCGGCGACGACGGTCGCCGCGCTGATGTACGGCACGGTGACGGTCGCGGCGGTCGCGGCGGTGGCCGGTATCGCCCAGGCGCTGAGCAAGCTGTCACTGGACGCGCTCATCCAGCGCGACGTCCCCGAAGAGGTCAGGACGTCGGCGTTCGCCCGTTCGGAGACCGCCCTGCAACTGTCATGGGTCGTCGGCGGCGGGCTCGGGATACTGCTGCCGCTGATCGGTTCGCTGGGGATGGCGGTGGCGGCCGGCCTGGTGCTGGTGGGCTTCGTCCTGTCGGTCCGCGGCCTGATGGGCGCGGCCCGCCGCGGAACGGCCCGCCCGCGCGTGGCGTGACGCACCGACGGCCGGACGGCCCGCCGCACGACCTCCCGTGCCACCTCCCGCCGCGCGACCTCCCGCCGCGCGACCTCCCGCGGCGCGACGCCACGCCGTACCCCCGCGCGGCGGGAA
>NZ_JAPVLS010000029.1:0-96680 GCF_027158125.1 Streptomyces sp. H39-C1 | reverse complement strand
CGCCGCGCTGCCGCCGCCCTCGGTGCCGGGTCCCTCGGGCTGGTCCTCCTCACCGCTTGTGAGAACCCGACCCCGCTGGCGACCGTGACCGTGGGCACCAAGACCGTGACCACCGAGGCCACTGACAAGTGCTACGCCAAGGGCAAGAAGCTGCCGAGCGCGATCTTCATCGCGTGCCTGAGCGCCGCCCCCAAGCACACGATCAAGGTCAAGCCGGGTGAGAAGATCCGGGTCGGCGTCGACCCGTCCATCGGTGAGAAGGGCTGGCTGATCGCCTCGGGCGTGAACCAGAAGACGGACGTCCTGAAGGACGAGACGTACTGGACGCTCACCGAGTCCGCCGGGATCTTCACGGTCAGCGACCCGCAGACCGGCAGCTCGATGCCGCTCAAGAACGCCACGCTGAACATCGTCGGCAGTTCCGACGCCACTGCCGACAACGTCTTCGGTGTCTGGCAGTTCAAGCTGGAGAAGGCCGCATAGCGGGTCCGCGGAGATGCGTCTGCTGGTGGTGACCGCGGTGGCGGCGGAACGGGATGCCGTGACCGCGGGACTGTGCGCGGCCGCGCACCCCGCGGTGCACTGCGACGTGATCGCCGCAGGAGTCGGCCCGGCCGCCGCGGCGGCCGGCACGGCCACCGCGCTGGCCTCGGCGGACTCCCCGTACGACCTGGTGGTCTCCGCCGGGATCGGCGGCGGCTTCCAACCCGCCGCTCCCCTGGGGTCGGTGGCCGTCGCGGAGACCATCGTGGCTGCGGACCTGGGCGCGCAGACGCCCGACGGTTTCCTGCCCGTCGCGGAACTGGGCTTCGGAGTGAACGAGCACCGGCCGCCCGCCGCGCTGAGCGCGGCCGTGGCCCGGGCGCTGGGCGCGGTCCACGGACCGGTCCTGACGGTGTCCACGGTGACCGGAAGCGCCGAGCGGGCCGCCGAGCTGGCGGACCGCCATCCCGGTGCCGTCGTCGAGGCGATGGAGGGGTTCGGCGTCGCGGAGGCCGCGGCGGCGCACCGCGTACCCGTGCTGGAGATCCGTACGGTGTCGAATCCGGTGGGCCCGCGCGACCGCGCGGCCTGGCGGATCGGGGCGGCGCTCGCCGCGCTGACCGGGGCTTTCGGGAAACTCCCGGCGGCGCTCGACGGTGAGGACCTGGGGACCTGACATGAAGATCGCGTATTCGCCCTGCCCGAACGACACCTTCGTGTTCCACGCGTGGGCGCACGGCCTGGTGCCGGACGCGCCCGCCCTGGACGTGACGTTCGCGGACATCGACATCACCAACACCCTGGCCGAGCAGGGCGCGGAGTGCGAGTACGACGTGCTGAAGGTGTCGTACGCCGTCCTGCCGTGGGTGCTGGACGAGTACGCGCTGCTGCCGTGCGGCGGCGCCCTGGGCCGCGGCTGCGGCCCGCTGGTGCTGACCCGCGACCCCATGAGCCTGGCCGGGAAGACCGTCGCGGTGCCGAGCGAGCGCTCGACGGCGTATCTGCTGTTCCGGCTGTGGGCGGCGGCCGAAGTGCCGGAGGGTATCGGCAAGGTCGTGGTCATGCCGTTCCACGAGATCATGCCCGCGGTGCGGGACGGCCGGGTCGACGCGGGCCTGGTCATCCACGAGGCGCGTTTCACGTACCAGCAGTACGGGCTGCACAAGCTCGCCGACATGGGCGAGCACTGGGAGGACACCACCGGCCTGCCGATCCCGCTCGGCGCGATCATCGCCAAGCGGTCGCTGGGTGCCGAGCAGCTGAACGCGCTGGCGGACGCGATCCGGACGTCGGTGCGGATGGCGTGGGACGACCCGGCGGCCTCGCGCGACTACGTGCTGGCCCACTCGCAGGAGATGGACCCGGCGGTCGCCGACCAGCACATCGGGCTCTATGTGAACGAGTTCACGGCCGACCTCGGTGAGGACGGCTACGCGGCGGTCCGTGGCCTGCTCACCCGCGCGGCGGCCGAGGGACTGGTACCGCCCCTCGGCCCCGACGCGCTGACGTTCTGACGCCGCGAATCCCCCGCGACCCCTAGGGCGTGTTGCGAAAGTCCCGCCTGGCCCACGACGCCCGGCAAGCGCCCTCGCTGCGTTGTCGGGCTCGTCCAAGTACGTCCGGTACGAGGACGACCCTCCGCCTTGCGAGCGCACGCACCGGACGCCGTGGACCACGCCCTCCGGGCGAACGGCGCTCCTTTCGCAACACGCCCTAGACGTCCAACTGGTCGGCCACCGCGCGCAGCACGCCCGCGATCTTGTGGCCGTGGGTCTTCTCCGGGTACCGGCCCCGCTGCAGCGAGCGCGCCACCTCCTCCAGGAGCGTGGTGAGGTCCTGGACGATCGGCAGCAGTTCGTCCGGCTTGCGGCGCTGCGCGGCCGCGACGGACGGTGCGGGTTCGAGGAGCGTGACGGAGAGCGCCTGTTCGCCGCGCTGGCCGTTCACCACTCCGAACTCCACACGCTGACCGGGCTTGAGCGCGGCCACCCCGTCGGGCAGCACCGACGAGTGCACGAAGACGTCGCCGCCGTCATCGCGGGAGAGGAAGCCGAAGCCCTTCTCGCTGTTGAACCACTTGACCTTGCCGGTAGGCACGTCCGACCTCGTCCTCATCGCTCGTAAAGCCCCCGAAAGGGCCCTGGATAGCAGTGCGGCAGGCCCGTCCTGACCGGACCTGCTCGTGCTACCAGCCTATTGGCCCGATGGCCCGTGACAAGACGCCGTGGTCCCCCATCTCTCTGGACCCGATCTACCCTGGTCGGGTGACCAACACACCTCACTCCCGGGGGACGACCCCCGCAACGTCCGAAACCCGCGGGGCGGGCGACGTCCTGGTGCGCGTCGGCGCGATCGTCTTCTTCGTGGGCGCCGTGAGCACGCTGGCCACCATGGTTCCGCTGCTCCTCGGCACCGACCCGCTGCCGACACCCGCGTACTTCGTGTCGATGCTGATGGGCGCCGGTCTGGCGCTCGCGCTCGGCGGGCTGCTGCGCTCCGCCCTCGCGCAGAAGCGCCGGGTCCAGGAGGCCCGGGAGGGTCAGGCGGCCGCCGGCGCGTAGCCGGCGAACCAGGCGGGGAATTCGGTCAGGCTGTCCAGCACCACGTCCGCGCCCGCCGCCCGAAGCTCCGCGGCGTCGCACGGCCCGGTGGCGACGCCGACGGAGAGCGCGCCCGCGACACGGGCGCCGCGCACATCGCCCGTGTGGTCGCCCACATAGATCGAGGCGCCGTATTCGAGCAGCGCCTCCGCCTTGGCCTCGGCCCACAGCCAGCCGCGCACCTCGGCCTCGATGCCCAGGTGGTCCAGGTGCAGCCTGGCGTTGGGCTCGTACTTGGCCGTGACGACGACCGCCCGGCCGCCCGCCGCGCGCACCGCGTCGACGGAGGCACGGGCTCCGGGCAGCGCGGGCGTCGGTGCGATGGCGTAGTCCGGGTAGAGCGCGCGGAAGCGGTCGGCGGTCTCCGCGATGGCGTCGGCCGGGAACCAGTGGGCGAGCTCCTGGTCGAGCGGCGGCCCGAGCCGGGTGACGACCAGCTCCGAGTCGATGAAGACTCCGGTCTCCGCGGACAGCCGGTCGAAGGCGGCCTTGATGCCGGGCCGGGAGTCGATGAGGGTCATGTCGAGGTCGAAGCCGACCGTGATCGTGGGGGTCCCGGGAACATGCGAAGCGGTAGTCATACCGCCATTCTCACCCCGCACCACCTGCACACCGAGCGAACCCCCAGCAGATCGATGTACCACACACCGATCCGCGCCCCGGGCACACACGGCGCGCGGCGCGAGCAGCCCGCGCGGGCCGTCGTACCCGCGCCCCCGCCGGAGGCGTCGGTCTCCCGCCGGCGGGAGCCGTCGCGGTACCTTCAACGGATCGGTGGAGCCAGCGGTTTGGGCGGTGAGGCGGATGGGTGTCGAGAGCGACCAGCTCGTGTTCGACTACTTGAGCCGGGTCGGTGACCTGGCACAGACGACGCTGCCCGCTGCCCAACGGATGCGGCTCGTGGCGCAGTTGCGCCGCGACATCGACCGGGAGCGGGTCAGCACCTCGGGACCCGGGGCCGGGGACAGTCCGGCGGCCGTGCGGCGGATCCTGGGGCGGCTGGGTTCGCCGGACGAAGTGGTGGAGGCCGCGGCCGGCCGGCCGCAGACACCGTCGGAGCAGCCCGCGTCCTTCCGGAAGGTCCCCCAGCAGCGGGACGACGCACCGGGCGAGCACGACTGGTGGAGCGTCGGAGCCCCGGCCGGGCGCCCGGGGGACGAGCTGACGGGGCTGCCCGGCATGACGGGCGGGGCGCACTTCGACTTCGACCTCGACGAGGAGGACGAAGAGGAGGAGGAAGCCGAGGCGCTCGAAGAGGAAGTGCTGGAAGAGGGCGTCGAGGAGGCCGCGCCACGCCGTCGGCTGCTGCGCCGGCGCCGCATCCGGGAAGTACGGGAACCGCTGGGGCGCGCCAACCCGATGCTGCTGCTGGCCGGCGCCCTGCTCGTGGCCGGTGCGGTGCTGGGCTCGTGGATTCCGCTGGGTCTGGGCTGGCTCGTCGCCTACTTCTCCCGCCGCCTGTCGCGCAACCAGGCGAAGTTCGCGGTCTTCGGCATCCCCGGCATGGCGGCGGCCGGCCTCCTCGTCTGGCTGTGGGGCCGGACCGCGGGCAAATGGGGCGAGCCCGTGCCCCAGGGCACGATGGGCCAGGCACTGCAGGACGGGCTTCCGGTGGTGGTCAGGGTGGCGGCGGTCGGTTCAGCGCTCTACGTCCTCTGGCGAAGCCGCCACATCTGACCTGCGGCCGGCTCCCTTCCAACGACCCGGCCTGCAGATTTCGCCTGCCGGCCGCGGGGTGAGCGTCCGCCCCACGGCGAGGGACAGGCACGCGGGGCGGGGGTGCGGGTACGTCAGCGCCAGCGGCACCGTCACGCCTGCGGCGGGCTTTCCCCCACCCTCCCCCAACCTTCGGCCGGGGGTGCCCCCACCACCGCCGTCACGAATGCACGCCACAGACACCACCCGCGCTCCCGCAGGGACGTCGGCCCCTGCCGCGCCGTTGCGCCTGCGGCGGACTTCGGGCGCCGGGCCGGACGGACCTGTTGTGACGTGAGGGGGACGGGGCCGCAGGGGGAGGGGTCCGAAATGCTGCCGTGTATGTGTGAGCCGCTGGGGGCACCCCCGGCCGAAGGTTGGGGGATCGTAAATATACGATTTCGGACCCCTCCCCCGGAGGGCCCGGCCCCCGACCGACCCACGACGAACCGCCCGCTACCCCCGCACCATGCGCGACAACGCCTCCACCACCAGCGCATGATCCTCCGACTGCGGCAACCCCGACACCGCCGCCGTCCCGACGATCCCCACCCCCGCCACACGCAGCGGCACCGCGCCCCCGTGGGCGGCGTACAGGTCCGGGTCCAGGCGGGAGGATTCCTCGAAGGTGGTGCCCTTGGCGCGGAAGCGGGCGCCGACGAGGTACGACGACGCGCCGTAGCGCTCCGCGACGCGGGACTTGCGGGCGAGCCAGGCGTCGTTGTCCGGGGAGGTGCCGTCCAGCGCGTAGTGGAAGAGTTGCTGGCTACCGCGACGGATGTCGATCGTCACGGGGGCGTTGCGCTCCCGCGCCAGCTCCACCAGCAGCGACCCCAGCCGCCACGCGTCGTCGTTGCTGAACCCCTGAAGGACGAGGTCGCGTTCCTGCGCTTCGAGCTCAGCGACGAGATCACTGGGAGTGCTCATGAGCGCGCCTCCAGTTCCACCGTGCGGCCCTCGCGGGCGGAGAGCCGGGCCGCCTCCAGGACTTCGAGGGCGGCGGCCGCCTCCAGGGCGGTGACCGGCGGGGCCGAACCGTCGCGGAGGGCCGCGGCGACCGCCGCGTAGTAGGCGGGGTAGTCGCCCGGCAGGGTCGGGACGGGGCGAACGGAGTCGCCGGCCCCGAGGGTGCCCCAGTCGGACTCCGGCTCGACGCCCCAGTCGCCGTCGGCGGTGCCGGGCCGCAGGCCGTCGCGGAGGGCGGCCTCCTGCGGGTCGAGGCCGTACTTGACGTAGCCGGCGGTGCTGCCGAGTGCCCGGAAGCGGGGGCCGAGCTGGGCGGTGGTGGCGCTGGCCCACAGGTGGGAGCGGACGCCGCCGGCGTGGGTGATCGCGATGAACGTGTCGTCGTCGACCTCGGCGCCGGGGCGGCGGACGTCGGACTCGGCGTAGACGCGGACGGCCGGGCCGAAGAGCGTCAGGGCCTGGTCGACGAGGTGGCTGCCGAGGTCGTAGAGGAGCCCGCCGATCTCGGCGGGGTCGCCCGACTCGCGCCAGCCGCCCTTGGGCTGCGGCCGCCACCGCTCGAAGCGGGACTCGAAGCGCTGCACGGTGCCGAGCTCGCCGCTGTCCACGAGGTGGCGCAGGGTGCGGAAGTCGTTGTCCCAGCGGCGGTTCTGGAAGACGGAGAGCAGCAGGCCGCGGTCCTTGGCGAGGGCGGCCAGTTCGTAGGCCTCGGCGGCGGTGCCGGCGAGCGGCTTGTCGACGACGACGGGCACCCCGGCCTGGAGGGCGGCGGTCGCGAGCGGCACGTGGGTGCGGTTGGGGGAGGCGAGCACCACGAGGTCGACGGGGTCGCCGGTCCACAGTTCGTCGGGGGAGGCGGCGAACCGGACGTCGGGGTGCTCGGCGCGGGCCTGCTCGCGGCGCTCGGGGTTCGAGGTGACGACCGTGTCGAGGACCAGGCCGTCGGTGGCGGCGATGAGCGGGGCGTGGAAGACGGAGCCGGCCAGGCCGTAGCCGACCAGTCCGACGCGGAGGGGGGTGGCGGGACTACTCATGCCCTCCACTTTCGCAACAGTGTTGCCAAAGAGCAAGCACCGGGGACAATGGAGGGGTGAACAGGGGAATCTCAGGGGCGAATCTGCCCGCGCTGCGGCACCACAACGCCGCTCTGGTGCTCGATCTGCTGCGCGCCGCCACCCGGCACGGGACCGGCGGCATCAGCCGGCTGGAGCTCGCCGAGCGCACCGGGCTCACCCCGCAGGCGGTCAGCAAGATCACCGCGCGGCTGCGGGCCGAGGGGCTGGCCGAGGAGTCGGGGCGGCAGGCGTCGACCGGCGGCAAGCCGCGGACCGAGCTGCGGCTGGTGCGCCGGGCGCGGTACGCGGCCGGGGTGCATCTGGACCGTGACGAGCTGACCGTCGTCCTCGCCGACCTGTCGGGCGAGCGGATGCGGGCCCGCACCTCCCGGCTCGACTTCGGCCGCCCCGCCGGGGAGGTGCTGGAGGCGGTGGCGCGCGAGGTGCGGGCGCTGGACGCCGGCCCCGCCATCCTCGGCGTCGGCGTCGCGGCTCCCGGGCCGCTCGACCACGCCTCGGGCGTCCTGCACCGTGTCACCGGCTTCCCGGACTGGGACGGCTTCCCGCTGCGCGACGCGCTGGAGCGGCGGCTCGGGCTGCGGGTCGTCGTCGACAAGGACACCAACGCGGCGGCGCTCGCGGTCCTCGGCCAGGACGCGGGGGACGGATCGTTCGCGTATCTGCATCTGGGGACCGGGCTGGGCGCCGGGCTGGTGCTGGACGGCGCCGTCTTCCGCGGCGAGCGCACCGGCGCGGGCGAATTCGGGCACCAGGTCGTGCAGTTGGACGGTCCGGTGTGCGGTTGCGGCAACCGCGGCTGCATCGAGGCGATGTGCCTGGCCGCGGTCGACCGCGGTGACTCGGCGGGCGCCGCGTACCTGCTGGGCGTCGGTGCGGCCAACCTCGTCTCGCTGCTGGACATCGACCGGGTGGTGCTCGGCGGGCGCACCGTACTGGCCGACGAGACGCTGTTCCGGCAGGAGGTCGCGGCGGTGCTGACCGAGCGCACGGCTCGTTCCGCGGGGCGCACGGTGCCGGTCTCGGTGGCCCCCGGCGGGACGCGGGTGGTGGCCGACGGCGCGGCGCTGCTCGTGCTGGCCTCGGTGTTCGGCGGCGCCGCACTCGGCTGACGGGCAGGCGGACCGCCACTGTTCTGCGAGGATCGGTCCCGTGACAGATCCACATGCCC
This sequence comes from Streptomyces sp. H39-C1, assembly GCF_027158125.1. NCBI lineage: Bacteria > Bacillati > Actinomycetota > Actinomycetes > Kitasatosporales > Streptomycetaceae > Streptomyces > Streptomyces sp. H39-C1. The sequence continues at coordinate 88,692 of NZ_JAPVLS010000029.1, read as the reverse complement.
CGATCCGGTCCGGCATTCCCGAGCACGGCCGGGTGCCCAAGTACTACGCTGTGAAGACCCGGCTGGAGGCCGTGCTCGACGAGCTCGGCGAGGGCGGACTGCTGCCGACCGAGCGGGAGTTGGCGGCCACGTTCGAGGTGGCGCGGGAGACCGTGCGGCAGGCGCTGCGCGAGCTGCTGATCCAGGGCCGGGTGCGGCGCAAGGGGCGGGGCACGGTGGTGGCCGGGCCGAAGCTGGAGCAGCCGCTGTCGCTGGCGAGCTACACCGAGGGCGTCCGGCGGCAGGGCCGGGTCCCGAGCCGCCATCTGATCACTCTGGAGCGGTTGGCGGCGGACGCGGTGCTGGCGCGCGAGTTGCAGATCGCGGCCGGTGACGAGGTCTGGCACATGGAGCGGGTGCTGCTCGCCGACGAGGAACGGGTCGGCCTGGAGAGCACCTATCTGTCGGTGGCCCGACTGCCACACCTGGAACGGGACTTCGCCCCCGACTCGTCCTTCTACGTGTATCTGCGCGACAAGGCCGGACTGGAACTGATGTCGGCCGACGAGCGGATCGAGACGGTGCTCGCGACGCCGCGCGAGGCGCTGCTGATCGGTACGCCGCCCGCGCTGCCGATGCTGCTGCTGCACCGGACGAGCCGGGACGGCGGGGGAGTGCCGGTCGAGCGGGTGCGCTCGCTCTACCGCGGCGACCGGTTCAGTTTCACCACGCAGATGTCCAAGAAGTAGCCGGGCCGACGGGAGGCTGTGCGAAGGATTTCGATCACGAAACGGTAACGGGTCTAGTCCAAGCGTTGCTGGGCTGTTCACCATCGGTTCATGCATGAGATACGTACGCTTCCGAAGGCCCGAGCACCTTTGGGCCCCATGAGAGTCCTGATCGTCGGCGCCGGTGCGCTCGGCACGATGCACGCCTGGCAAGCCGTCCACCGCGGCCATGAGGTCGTCCACCTGGAGCGCGAGCGGGAGGCCCGCGGCGCCTCCGTACGCAACTTCGGCCTGGTGTGGGTCGGTGGCCGGTCGGCCGGCGAGGAGCTGGAGACCGCGCTGCGGGCCCGTGAGCTGTGGGAGGACATCGGTGCCCGGGTGCCGGGCACCGGCTTCCGCGCCAACGGCTCGCTCACCGTGGTCCGCACCGCGGCCGAGAAGGCCGTCGTGGACGAGGTCATCGCCCGCCCCGACGCCGCCGAGCGCGGCTTCAAGTGGCTGGACGCCGCGGCCGCCCGGGACCACAACCCGGCGCTGCGCGGCGACATCACCGGGGCGCTGCTGTGCGAGCGGGACGCCGCCGTCGAGTCCCGGGTCGCGCTGCCCGCGCTGCGCGAGTACCTGGCGGCGACCGGCCGGTACACGTTCCTCCCCGGCCGCGAGGTCCGGGAGGTCGGGCCCGGCACGGTCCGCGACGACCACGGCGAGGTGCACCGGGGCGACAGCGTCGTCCTGGCCACCGGGGCCTGGCTGTCCGGGCTGGTGCGCGAGCTCGCCCCCGAACTGCCGGTCCGCCGGGTGCGGTTGCAGATGGCGCAGACCGATCCGCTCGGCGAGCCGCTGACCACCTCGGTCGCCGACGCCGACAGCTTCCGCTACTACCCGGCCTACGAGGGCGACGCGCTCGACGCGCTGCGCGCCGGACAGCCGCAGCCGCCGGTGGCCGCCGCGCACAAGATGCAGCTGCTGATGGTCCAGCGCCTCGACGGCGGACTGACCATCGGCGACACCCACGAGTACGACGAGACGTTCAACTTCGACGTCGTCGAGGACCCGTACGACCACCTGCTGGAGCGGGCCGGGCAGCTGCTCGGCCGGCCGCTGCCGCGCATCAGGCGCCGCTGGGCCGGGGTGTACGCGCAGTGCGTGGACACCGCACATGTGGTGCACCGGCAGGAAGTACTGGACGGAGTGTGGCTGGTCACCGGGCCCGGCGGGCGCGGCATGACCTGTTCCCCGGCGATCGGTGAGACGACCGCCGACGCGCTGGGCTGGTGAGGGAAACGATGACCGACAGGACGGACACCATGACGGACGGCAGCATCAAACTGGTCGTGCTCGACATGGCCGGGACCACGGTCGCCGACGGCGGGCTCGTGGAACAGGCCTTCTCCCGCGCCGCCGAACGGCTCGGGGTGGAGCCGGGCAGCGACGACCACGCGAAGAAGCTCGACTACGTCCGCGCGACGATGGGCGAGTCGAAGATCACCGTCTTCCGCGCGCTCTTCGGCGACGAGGACATCGCCCAGCGCGGCAACGCGGCGTTCGAGAGCGCCTACGCGGAACTCGTCGACGGCGGCCGCTGCGCGCCGCTGCCCGGCGCCGCCGAGACGATCGGGAAGCTGCGGGACGAGGGCCGCACGGTCGTGCTGACCACCGGCTTCTCGCGCGTCACCCAGGACGCGATCCTGGACGCGCTCGGCTGGCAGGACATCGCCGACCTCACCCTGTGCCCGGCCGACGCCGGGCGCGGGCGCCCGTTCCCCGACCTGGTGCTCGCCGCACTGCTGCGCACCGGGGCGGCCGACGACGTACGGGAGATCGCCGTCGCGGGCGACACCTCGTACGACATGCTCTGCGGCCGCCGCTCCGGCGCCTCGGTGGTCGCCGGCGTGCTGACCGGCGCGCACGACGAGGCCGCGCTGCGCGGCGCCGGGGCGACCCATGTCCTGGCCTCCGTCGCGGAACTCCCGCGGACGATCACCGGGTTCACCGGGTTCGCCGCGGCCGACGGGTTCGGCGCGGCCGCCGGGGCGGGGCAGCAGCGATGAGTACGGAGCCGGGCGGGCCCGAGGCGGTCCCGACGTCGCGCGCGGTGCGCAGCGGCATTCGTTTCGACCACGTGAGCGTCACGTACGGGGACCTGACGGTGCTCGACGCGCTCGACCTCACCGTCGAGCCGGGCGAGGTCCTCGCCCTCCTCGGCCCGTCCGGCTCCGGCAAGACCACCGCGCTGCGGGCGGTCGCCGGCTTCGTGCGGCCGTCCGGCGGGCGGGTGCTGATCGGCGGGCAGGACGTCACCGATCTGCCGCCGCACCGGCGCGGCATCGGGATGGTCGTCCAGCAGTACGCCCTCTTCCCGCACCTGCGCGTCGACCAGAACGTCGCGTTCGGCCTCAAGGCGCAGCGCACGCCACGCGCCGCGATACCCGGCCGGGTCGCGGAAGCGCTGGAGATGACGGGGATGGCCGGCTACGCCCGGCGCTATCCGCGCGAACTCTCCGGCGGTCAGCAGCAGCGCGTCGCGATCGCCCGCGCACTGGCCATCCGGCCCGGCGTCCTGCTGCTCGACGAGCCGCTGTCGGCGCTCGACGCGCAGCTGCGCTCGGGCATGCTCGCCGAGCTGGCGCGGCTGCACCGCGAACTGCCCGACGTCTCCATCCTGTACGTCACCCACGACCAGATCGAGGCGCTCACCCTCGCCGACCGGATCGCGGTCATGGACAAGGCGCGGCTGCAGGACTGCGGCACCCCGCAGGACCTCTACCGCCGCCCGCGCACCGAGTTCACCGCCTCCTTCGTCGGCAGCGCGAACCTGCTGCCGGTCCGGGTCGCGGTGGAGGGGGCGCTGCACTTCGGCGACGCGGTGGTGCGCGCCGCCGAGCTCCCGAAGGGCGCGGTCGAGGGTGCCGAGGCCACGATGTGCGTCCGCCCGCACGCCCTGCGGCTGGCCGCAGCGGGAGCGGCCGGCGGCGCGGCCAACTCGCTGCGCGGCACGGTGACGGGCGTGCAGTGGCGCGGTTCGACCCACCGGCTGCTCGTCGACGCCGGCGGCCACGAGATCCGCGCGGACGTCGGCGACCTGCGGCAGCCGCCTGCGGTCGGGGCGACGGTGACGCTCGCCTTCGACCCCGAGGACACGGTGCTCCTGCCGGCCGGTGTCGGCACGGAGCGACCGCTCCTGGAGCGGGTATGAGTACCGGGACCGTGCGGACGCCGGACCTCGCGGCACCCGTGCCCCGTCCGGCACGGACACCGCGCGCGGTGCCCCGCTGGGTCTGGGCGCTGCCGCCCGTGGCCGGGCTGGCGCTGGCGTTCCTGTACCCGCTCGTGCTGGTCGTCCAGCAGTCGTTCACCCCGGACACCGGCGGGCACGATCTGTCCGCGTACCGCGAGGTGTTCGCCTCGACGGGTTTCCGCGAGGCGCTGTGGACGACGGTCTGGATCGCGGTCGGCTCCACCGTGGGCTGCCTGGTGCTGGGCTTCGCGCTGGCCCTCGTGATCGCCTTCGTACCGTTCCCCGGCGGGAAGGCGCTCAGCCGGTTCATCGACATCTTCCTCGCCTTCCCGTCCTTCCTGATCACGCTCGCGCTGCTCTTCGTCTACGGCACGGTCGGCATGGCGAACGGCCTGTGGACGGATGCGACGGGCGCGGCGGGCGGACCCGTCGACTTCCTGCACACGCCCTGGGGCGTGCTGCTCGCGGAGATCACGTACTTCACACCGTTCGTGATGCGGCCGCTGCTCGCCGCCTTCTCGCAGGTGGACACCGCGCAGATCGAGGTCGCGTCCTCGCTGGGCGCGAAGGCGCCGCGGATCGTCCGGCAGGTGATCGTGCCGGAGGCGCTGCCGTCGCTCGCGGCGGGCGGCAGTCTGGTGCTGGTGATGTGCCTGAACGAGTTCGGCATCGTGCTCTTCACCGGTGCGAAGGACGTCACCACGCTGCCGATGCTCGTCTACAGCAAGGCGATCCTGGAGTCGGACTACACCGGCGCCTGTGTCGTCGCGGTCGTGAACATCGCCTTGTCGGTCGCCCTCTACGGGCTGTACCGCGCCGTCGTCGCCCGAACAGCCACCGGAGGCCGTCGTGCTGGTGCATAGCCGCAGTGGCCGCTGGGCCGTGTGGACCGTCTTCTTCGTCCTGTTCCTGCCGCTGTTCGCGCTGCCGTTCGCGGTGATCGCGCTGGCGTCCTTCGCTACGCACTGGAGCGGGGCCTTCCCTTCCGGCGCGACCCTCACCCACTACCAGGACATCACCCGCGGCGAGTCGCTGGACGCGCTCACCACCAGCCTGGTCACCGCGCTGGCCGCGAGCGTGCTGGCCCTGGTGGTCGGCGGCTGGGCGGCGCTGGCCGCCGACGCGCTGCGCGGTCGCGGCCGCAGGCTGCTGGACGCGCTGTTCATGCTGCCGGTGGCGGTGCCGTCGGTGGTGGTCGGGCTGTCCCTGCTGGTGGCGTTCTCGAAGCCGCCGCTGCTGCTCAACGGCACCCGCGGCATCGTTGTCCTGGCCCATACGGTGCTGGTCACGGCCTTCGCGTACCAGTCCGTCGCGGCGGCCGTCGCCCGGCTCGACCCGGCCTACGAGCAGAGCGCCGCGAGCCTGGGCGCCCGCCCCGCGTATGTGCTGTGGCGGGTGAAACTGCCGTTGCTGCTGCCGTCCCTGACCGCGGCGGCCGGCCTCTGCTTCGCCCTGTCCATGGGCGAGTTGAGCGCCACGATGATGCTCTACCCACCCGACTGGCTCCCGCTGCCGGTCAAGATCTTCGGTGCCACCGACCGGGGCTCGCTCTTCTCCGGAGCCGCCCTCGCCGTGGTGCTGATGGTGACGACGCTCGTCGTCCTGCTCGGCGTGAGCCGGATCCGCACCAGGGCCGCCTACCGCTGACGTCCCGCACCACCCCCCGCGATTCCGTTACCCAGCAAGGAGATCGATCTGCCATGCCCGCACACAGTCTCAAGCTGCTCGCCGCCGTCGCCGGCGCCCTGGTCCTCGCCGGTTCGCTCACCGCCTGCGGCGGTTCCTCGGCCGCGAGCGACGCCAAGGAGATCACCGTCTACAGCGCCGACGGCCTCAAGGCCGACGACGGCTCCGGCTTCTACGACAAGGTCTTCAAGGACTTCACCGCGAAGACCGGCATCAAGGTGAAGTACGTCGAGGGCGGCTCCGGCGAGATGGTGCAGCGGCTGGCCCGGGAGAAGTCCAACACCCAGGCTGACGTCGTCGTCACCCTGCCGCCGTTCATCCAGCAGGCCGACAGCAAGGGACTGCTGGACACCTACAAGCCGGCCGGCTCCGACCAGGTCGCCGCCGCCGACAAGGACGCCGGCGGCAAGTGGACCTCGGTCGTCAACAACTACTTCTGCTTCATCTACAACACCAAGGAACTGAAGCAGGCCCCCAAGACCTGGGACGACCTGCTCGGCGCCCAGTACAAGGGCAAGCTGCAGTACTCCACGCCGGGCGTCGCCGGCGACGGCACGGCCGTCGTCATCAAGGCGATCCACGACTTCGGCGGCCTGGAGCCGGCGATGGCGTACCTGAAGAAGCTGCAGACCAACAACGTCGGACCGTCGAAGTCGACGGGCGCGCTCGCGCCCAAGGTCGACAAGGGTGAACTGGTCGTCGCCAACGGCGATGTGCAGATGAACTACGCCGACATGAAGTCCATGCCGAACCAGGGCATCTTCTTCCCCGCCGCGAACGCCACCGGCAAGCCCACCAGCTTCGCGCTCCCGTACGCGGCCGGCCTGGTCAAGGACGCCCCGCACACGGAGAACGGCAAGAAGCTGCTGGACTTCCTGCTCACCCCCGAGGCGCAGCAGGAGGTGTCCTCGGTCGGCGGCGGCTTCCCGGCCCGCACCGATGTGACGGCGACGGACGCGAACGCGGCGAAGCTGAAGGCGATCATGTCCGGCGTCGAGATCTTCACGCCCGACTGGGCCACCGTGAACACCGACCTGGCCTCGTACGTCGACGCCTGGAAGAAGGCGACCGGCAGCTGATCAGCGGATGAGACGGCCGGGGCGTACACGGTGCGCCCCGGCTACGCTGGGCAGCGCAGAGCCGCTCACCAGGACAGGAGAACACGCCCGTGTCGACACGCAAGCCGATCGAATCCTGGCTCACCGACATGGACGGGGTGCTGATCCACGAGGGCACGCCGATCCCCGGCGCCGACGCCTTCATCAAGCGGCTGCGGGAGTCCGGCAAGCCGTTCCTGGTGCTGACGAACAACTCCATCTACACCGCCCGTGACCTGCACGCCAGGCTGTCGCGGATGGGTCTCGACGTACCGGTCGAGAACATCTGGACCTCGGCGCTGGCCACCGCGAAGTTCCTCGACGACCAGCGCCCCGGCGGTACGGCGTACGCGATCGGCGAGGCCGGTCTGACCACCGCGCTGCACGACGTCGGCTACATCCTCACCGACGTCGAGCCCGACTACGTGGTGCTGGGCGAGACCCGCACCTACAGCTTCGAGGCGCTCACCAAGGCGATCCGGCTCATCAACGGCGGTGCGCGCTTCATCTGCACCAACCCGGACGAGACCGGCCCGTCGGCCGAGGGCCCGCTGCCCGCCACCGGCTCGGTGGCCGCGCTGATCACCAAGGCCACCGGCAAGGACCCGTACTTCGTCGGCAAGCCCAACCCGCTGATGATGCGCGCCGGGCTGAACGCGATCGGTGTGCACTCCGAGACCAGCGCGATGATCGGCGACCGGATGGACACCGATGTGCTCGCCGGGCTGGAGTCCGGCATGGAGACCTTCCTGGTGCTGACCGGTCTGACGTCGAAGGCCGACATCGACAAGTACCCGTTCCGGCCGTCGCGGGTCGTGAACTCGATCGCGGACCTCGTCGACGAGATCTGAGCGCTCGCACTGTGTGTGACCGGCACCCCCTGATGGCGTAATCAAACGCCGTCCGGGGTGCGGCGGAACCCTCCTGGATGGATGTTCGAAGCACCGGGTACCGCTGGCCGTACCCGGCCGAGCGGAGGTTCCCCCGATGCTAGATATCCGACGACCGGCTGCTGCCGGTGCGGCCGTACTGTTCCTGCTCAGTGGTGCTGTCCCGGCATTCGCCGACAACGAGAGTTCGGCGTCGGCCTCGGGAACGGTGACTGTCACCCCCGGCAAGACCTGGGCGGGCGCGGTCATCACACTGCACGTGAAGAGCGCCTGCCGGTCGGCGAAGGCCAAGGCCAGCGCCGAGGTCTTCGTGAGCCCGGTGACGCTGGCACCGCCGGTCGACGGCCAGGACGGACTGGTCAGTGACGCGTCCATCCGGTCCGACGCGGTGGCGGGCACCTACTCCGTCTCCGTCGAGTGCGACGGCAACACCCACGCCGCCCAGGGCACCGTGGTCATCATCAACCAGGTCGCGCCCGTCACCCCCGTGAAGCCCGAACCGCTCTGGCCGACGGCCCCGGTTCCGGCGGGCGGCGGTGGAACCGCGCAACTGGCGGCCGGCCCGGCCGAGGCCGGTCCCGGCACCGACTCGGTGCTGGCGGTCGGCGGCGCGGCGGCGGCATCGCTCGCGGCCGTGGCGGTGTACCGCCGACGCCGCCACGGTTAGGCCGCGGTGCCCGACGAGGAACGCACGTCCATCAGCGGCCGCACCTGGGCCGCGGTGGCGATGGGGCTGGTGCTCTTCGCCGCCTGGCTGATGGGCCACCCCGGCGACGGGGTGGACCCGGCCGGCCCCGGCGGACAGCCGGCGGCCGGCTCCGCCGACCGGCCGCCGCAGGTCTACGCCCCGCACCTCCCGCTGGCGGACTCCAAACCGGTGCGGGTGGACATCGCGTCGATCGGGCTGCACGCCGGGATCGTCGAACGGGGCCTGCTGAACGGTGCGGTGGACCCGCCGCCGTACAGCACCCCGGACGTCGCCGGCTGGTTCCGCGGCGGTCCGGCGCCGGGCGCGGCGGGCGCGGCGCTGCTCGTCGGCCATGTCGACACCGAGACCAGGCCCGCGGTCTTCTACGGGCTGAGCACGGTGACGCCGGGCGCGGAGGTGGAGATCCAGCGGGCGGACGGCTCCGTCGCGGAGTTCACCGTCGAAGGCGTCGAGGTCGTCGACAAGGACCACTTCTCCGCGGACCGGGTCTATGGGGCGGGCACCCGGCCGGAGCTGCGGCTGATCACCTGCGGCGGCACGTTCGACCAGGAGAAGCGCGCGTACTCGGCGAACGTGGTCGTCTTCGCGGCGCTGACCGGATCACATCAGGACTGACCGCCGCCGCACGTTTTTTGGCGCCCGGCCGGCGACCCGCTCCCCCCGGAGCCGCCGGCCGGGCGCACCTCACCCTCGGGCGCCTGGACTGCGGGAGTGGTCCGGCGCGGCCGGGGGAGGCTGGGGGAGCCCTGGGGCGGAGTCGTCGGCGGCATCGGCCGCGGCGGCGGGAAGCAGGGCACGGAAGCGGATCAGGACCGCTCCGTCGGTGGCGTGGTGCACCTGCACACCGTCGATCCGCGCCCCGTTCTCGGTGGGGTGGGCGAGTTGCTGGCACAGGGCGGTCGCGGCGTACGAATGCGGTGGGTCGGGCGGGACCGTGAGCGGTTTGTCGTAGCCGTAATCGGTCACCGAGACCGTGCACCGCGCCCCGTCCACGCCCAGGGTCACGCGGTACCGGTGCGCGAGCCCGTGGTCGACGACATAACCGCACGCCAAGGTGATCGCGGCGGCCAGTTGCGCGCTGACCTGCCCGTACGGCCCCAGGGTGTCGAGCGCGGCGCACGTCATCCTGGCGGCCAGCTCATCGCTCCCCGGGGTGCGGTGCAGCGAGAACGTCCAGGAGACATCGAGGGTCGATCGCCGCGGGTCGGAGAGGGGGAGTCGCGAGATCGCCGCAAGCTTCGCCATGACGCCGGTCCACGTCCTGCAGAGTTGGAGGCACTTGAGCCCAGCCGGGCTCCGCCTGGAGCGGGGCCGGGGTCCAGGGCCACGTAGTAACCCTAGAACAGGCGAACGCCTTGCCGCTAGGGCCACTTGACGACACGTCATGGAGTGGGTACTCAGTGCGATGCTTCCAGCCACGCGAGGGGGAGGCGCCGGCGGTGTCCCCGGTAGCGCCTCAGAGCGGCTGCGTCGGGGGCCGGGCGGGCGCGAGCAGCAGGAGGACCACGTCGTCGCCGAGGGAGCCGCCCGCGTGCCGCAGCAGGTCGGCGTAGACGCGCTCGACGGCCGCCTCCAGGTTCTGGGCCAGACCCGCCACCAGTGACCCGACCCGTTCGGCGAGGGGGTAGAAGGAGCCGTCCACCGGGCTGCGGGCCTCGATCACCCCGTCCGTGCAGAGCACGAGCACGTCCTCGCCGCCGAGCGGTGCCCGCCAGGGCACGGCTGCGCCTTTGACCAGCCGGCCCAGGCCCAGCGGCACCCAGGGGTCCGGCGGGTTCAGCGTCGTCACCGTTCCGTCCGGGGAGATGCGCAGCGGTGCCACATGGCCGTAGTGCAGGAACTCGACGGAGCCGGGGCCGTCGAACTCGGCGAAGAGGGCGGTGGCGAACTCGCCGGAGACGACATGGCGCTGCACGCTCGCCTCGACGCGCTGCGCGACGCGGGTCAGTCCACCCTCGTCGTAGGCGGCCTCGCGGAAGGCGCCGAGCACGACCGCCGAGGTCTGGACGGCGTCCAGACCCTTGCCGCGGACGTCGCCGATGAGCGCGCGCACGCCGTGCGGGGTGTCCAGGACGGAGTACAGGTCGCCGCCGATCTGGGCCGCGTCCGCCGCCGAGACGTACCGGACGGCGAGCCGGACGTCACCGACCCGGTCCCCGGGGGGCCGCAGCAGGGCGCGCTGGGCGGCCTCGGCGACCGAGGTGATCGCGGTGAAGGCCCGCTGGCCGGTCTCGCGCCGCCAGGCGATGTAGGCGCTGAACAGGCTGACCACCACATAGGTGGCGAGCTGGCCGGTGAGCAGCACCCAGTCGCGGCCCTGGACGACTCCGTTGTACGGCGCGAGCGCCGTCTGCGCGGCGAGGCCGAGGACGGCGATGAGCAGGGTGCGCCGCCAGGTCGTCGTGATGGAGGCCAGCGCCGGGGCCACCACCATTCCGGGCCCGATGTAGTGGTCCCGGCCGGCCGCCAGGTCCGCCGCCGAGACGACCGCGATGGCCAGCAGGGGCAGCCCCATGCCCTGGCGGGCGAGGACGGCGGATTCCAGGGACCGCAGTGCTCCGACGATCCGAGCATTTGTCACATATCGAACTTACCGGTTGGACTCAGTCGGGGCCGGGTCGGGTCAGATGGTCGTCCAGCTCGTCGAGGACCAGCTGATCGCCGCGCACCTGACCGGTGCGGTACGCGGCCCGCCCCACCATGTGCGCCGCCACCGGGACGGTCATCAGCTGAAACGCCCCGATCAGCACCAGGGTGCCCACGTCCACCCAGGACCGCAGCCGCAGGGCCACCCCCACCAGCACCAGCAGCAGACCCAGGACCTGCGGCTTGGTCGCCGCGTGCATCCGGGTGAGGGTGTCGGGCAGCCGCAGCAGTCCGACCCCGGCCACGAAGCAGAGCGCGGCGCCGAGCAGCAGGAAGACCGCGGCGGTCCAGTCGCACACGGAACCCCAGTCCAGGACGGTCATGACGAGTCCTTGTCCCGGAGAGCGATGAAGCGGGCGATCGCGACCGAGCCGGTGAAGCCGAGGAAGGCCAGCACCAGCAGGACCGGGAGCGCGTACGGGGTGCGGTCGGCCGCCGCCTGCGCGCCGAGGCCGGCGACGACCACGGCCAGCAGCGCGTCCACCGCCACCGCCCGGTCGAGCATCGACGGACCGCGCACCAGCCGGACGAAGACCATCACACCGGCCGCGATCAGCAGCCCCAGGACGGCAGCGGTGACCCATCTCACGACGTGCCCCCCGCATCGAGCGACGCGATCTCCGCGCGGGTGCCGAAGGCGCGCACCACCAGCGTCTCCAGCCGGCGTACCCCGTCCCTGGCCTCCTCGATGTCCGAGCCCATGACGTGCACGAACAGCGTCGCGGTGGACCGCTGGACCTCCAGCACGGCGCTGCCCGGCACCGCCGAGACGGCGATCGCGGTGGCCGCCAGCATCAGGTCGCCCGAGCAGCGCAGCCGGACCGCCAGCACCGCGCAGGGCAGCGGGGCGGGGGTCAGGGTCTGCCAGGCCGTGCGCAGCCCCGAGACGGTCAGATCGACGAGGAAGAGCGCGGCGAACCGCACTAGGCCGACCGGGTGAATCCGCAGCCCCAGGTTGAGCGGCGGCAGCGGGAAGACCAGGCACAGCACGACCGCCACGACCAGGCCGGTGACGACGTTCGCGGCGGTGAGGCTGCCCCACAGCAGCACCCAGACGACGACGAGCCAGCCGACCAGCGGCCACTCGATCCCTCGCAGGGTGCGCACGGTCGAGATCCTCACAGAGCGGGGCCGTTCCGTGCGGGAGCCGCGACCTGTGAGGAACCTGTGCTCACCCGCCGGAACCAACGAATCCCCCTGGAACGTTCTTGCAAGGGATGAACAAGACCATCAGGCGTGCGTCGGTCTTCAGCCTCCTGCTCGTCCTCGCGGTCATGGTGCGGGTGACGTGGATGCAGGCGGTGGACGGCCGGGCGCTCGCGGACGACAAGCACAACCGGCGGAACATCATCGCGCAGTACGCGAACCCGCTCGGCGACATCGTCGTGGGCGGAAAGCCGGTGACCGGTTCCACCACCACCAGCGGCGGCGACCTGCGCTACAAGCGCACGTACACCGGCGGCGGGCTGTACTCGGCGGTCACCGGCTACAGCTCGCAGGTCTACGGCGCCACCCAGCTCGAAGGCATCTACCGCGGCATCCTGGGCGGCACCGACCCGCGGCTGAAGAGCCTGCCCGACTCGCTCACCGGCAAGGCCACCGAGCCGGGCGATGTGATCACCACCATCGACCCCGCCGTGCAGCAGGCCGCCTTCAAGGGGCTCGGCGACAAGAAGGGCGCGGCCGTCGCCATCGACCCGGCGACCGGCCGGATCCTCGGCATGGTCAGCACCCCCAGCTACGACCCGTCGAAGATCTCGGGCGGTTCGAAGGCCGACGGCGCGGCGTGGAGCGCCCTGCAGGCCGACAAGGACCAGCCCATGCTCAACCGGGCGCTGCGCGCCGCGTACCCGCCGGGGTCGACGTTCAAGCTCGTCGTCGCCGCGGCGGCCCTGGAGAACGGGCTGTACTCGTCGATCGACGAGAAGACCGCCAGCCCGAACCCGTACCCGCTGCCCGGCACCTCGCGGGTGCTGGTCAACGAGTCGGCGTCCGCGCCCTGCGAGAACGCGAGCATCAACACCGCGCTCCAGTACAGCTGCAACAACGTCTTCGGCAAGATGGCCGTCGACCTCGGCCAGGACAAGGTGCGCGCCGCCGCCGAGAAGTTCGGCTTCAACACCGACAGCCTCGACATCCCGGTGCGCGCGGCCAAGAGCGTCTACCCGAAGGGCATGGACAAGGCGCAGACCGCCCTGTCCGGCATCGGGCAGTTCGACGACACCGCGACCCCGCTGCAGATGGCGATGGTCGTCGCGGCCCTCGCCAACGGCGGCGAGCTGGCGAGCCCGCACATGGTCTCGCAGGTCACCGACGGCAACGGCACCGTGCTGCAGTCCTACCCGGACGGCGAGAGCACCCGCGCGGTCAGCGCGGACACCGCGGCGAAGCTGCGCAAGGCGATGGTCAACGTCGTCGACAACGGCACCGGCAGCAACGCGAAGATCAGCGGTGTCGAGGTCGGCGGCAAGACCGGCACCGCCCAGCACGGCGAGAACAACAGCGGGACGCCGTACGCCTGGTTCGTCTCCTACGCCGACGACGGCAAGGGCCACCAGGTCGCGGTCGCCGTGGTCGTCGAGCAGTCGGACGCGGCCCGCTCGGAGGTCAGCGGGAACGGGCTGGCGGCGCCGATCGCGCGGGCGATGATGAAGGCGGCATTGAAGACAGGTTGAGCCGGGGTCACGGCGGGCGGGCGCCGCACGGTGTTTTGAGACGTTGTGTTGCGCACGGTGAAGGTCTTGAGACAGCAGTGGGTGAAGGGGTAGCTGGGACACACAGCTGGTTCCTAGGGTCGGGGTGTCCGAACTCACCCCGCGCTGGAGGACCCCTGTGCGTAAGAGAGCGATCGTTTCCGCCGTGAGCGCCGCCGGCCTGTTGCTGGCGATCCCGGCATCCGCCGCCGACGCCGGACCGGGCGCGCCCGGCATCGGCGACCCGTACTACCCGACGTACGGGAACGGGGGTTATGACGTCTCCCACTACGACCTGCGGCTGAAGTACCAGCCCGCGACCGACGAGCTGGAGGGCACCGCGACCCTGCTGGCCACCGCCACCCAGGGACTGACCCGCTTCAACCTCGACTTCGCGCTGGACGTCAGCGAGGTCCGGGTCAACGGCCGGGTCGCGAAGTTCGCCACCAGCGGTGAGCAGGAGCTGGAGATCACCCCGGCCACCCCGCTCGCCAAGGGCCAGCAGGCCACCGTCGTCGTCCGCTACTCCGGGGTCCCGGGCAAGGTGAAGCGCTACGGCTTCACGTCCTGGCAGCGCACCCCCGACGGCGGCGTCGCCGCCAACGAGCCGGAATCCGCCTGGTGGTGGTTCCCCAGCAACGACCACCCGCTGGACAAGGCCACCTACGACGTCTCGGTGCTCGTCCCCGACGGCTCGGCCGCGATCAGCAACGGTGTGCTGGTCTCGCAGAGTTCGAAGCTCGGCTGGACGCGCTACAACTGGCGGCAGAACAAGCCGCAGGCCACGTACCTGGCCACCCTCGCGGTCGGGAAGTTCGACATCACGCGGAACACCACCGCCAACGGCCTGCCCGTCATCAACGCCTACAGCAAGGACCTGGGCGACAACGACGGCGCCGCCCGCGCCAGCATCGAGCGCACCGGCGAGATCATCGACTGGGAGAGCACCTACTTCGGCCCGTACCCGTTCAGCGCCGCCGGCGGCTACGCCCCCAACGTGCCCACCCACTACGCCGTGGAGACGCAGGGCCGGGTCTTCTACAGCCCCGCGCAGTTCGCCGGCGGGGCGAACCCCTCGGTCGTCGTCCACGAGCTGGCGCACCAGTGGTGGGGCGACAGCGTCTCGCTCTCCCGCTGGTCGGACATCTGGCTCAACGAGGGCTTCGCCAGCTACGCCCAGTGGCTGTGGTCCGAGCACGAGGGTGAGGGCACCGCGCAGGAACTCGCCGACTGGGTCTACAGCCAGCACCCGGCCGACGACCCGTTCTGGACCGTCAAGCCCGGCGACCCCGGCGCGGCGAACCAGTTCGACGGCGCCGTCTACGACCGGGGCGCCGTCGCGATCCAGGTGCTGCGCAACAAGATCGGCGACAAGGCGTTCTTCGCCCTGCTGAAGGCCTGGCCCGCCCAGCACCAGTACGGCAACGGCTCCATCGCCGAGTTCCAGAAGCTCGCCGAGAAGATCTCCGGGAAGAAGCTCGGCCCGCTCTTCGAGACCTGGCTCTTCACCGCGGCCAAGCCCGCGGCGCCGCCGGCCGCCCCGAAGGCCGGCGCGCTCCGCGCCGCCCCGGCCGCACCGCAGGCGGAGCCGAAGTCCTGGAAGCAGATCGCGGCGACGCACACGGTTCACGACCGCTGACCCGACGAGCGGTCCCTGCGTCAGTGCGCCAGAACCGCCTGGACGTAGGGCGTTCGTGACAGGAGCTCGCCGGCCGCCCGGTCGGCGAGCCTCGTCAGCGGTCCGGCCAGCACGGTGTAGGCCAGCCCGAGGGCGACCAGGGCCATGGTGGCGGCGAGCATCGTGCGGGGGAGTGCGGCGGTGGTGGTGATCGAACGGCCGCTGAGGGACGCCGACTCGGGGCGCCCGGCGGGCATCAGGGTCTCCTCGTCGGAGTCGTCCTGATCGGCGTCGTCGTCCGTCTCCAGCACGGTGCCGTCGGCACACAGGTCGGGCGGCGCGGCCCGCCAGAAGGCCAGGTTCCAGACCTTGATCAGCGCGTAGAGCGTCAGCAGGCTGGTCACGACACCACCGCCGACCAGCACGTACGCCCAGGCGCCGCCGTCGGCGACGCCCGCGCGCAGCAGCCCGAGCTTGCCGAGGAACCCCGACAGCGGCGGGATCCCGGCGAGGTTCATCGCGGGCACGAAGAAGACGGCGGCGAGCAGCGGGGAGATCCTGGCGAGCCCGCCGAGCCGCTGCAGGTCGGTGGTGCCGCCCCGGCGTTCCACCAGCCCCGTGACCAGGAAGAGCGTGGTCTGCACGGTGATGTGGTGGGCGACGTAGAAGACCGCGCCCGCGACACCACCACGGGAGGCCAGCGCGATGCCGAAGACCATGTACCCGATATGGCTGACGAGGGTGAAGGACAGCAACCGTTTGAGGTCGGTCTGCGCGACCGCGCCCAGGATCCCGACGACCATCGACAGCAGGGCGATCAGCATCAGCGGCTCGGCGAGCCGGGTGCCGGGGAAGAGCAGCGTCTGGGTGCGCAGTATCGAGTACACGCCGACCTTGGTGAGCAGCCCGGCGAAGACGGCGGTGACGGGCGCCGGCGCGGTCGGGTAGGAGTCGGGGAGCCAGGCGGCGAGCGGGAAGACGGCCGCCTTGATCCCGAAGACGGTGAGCAGGGCGAGTTGCAGCACCAGCCGGATCCCGGCGGGCAGATCGGCCAGCCGCACGGAGAGCTCCGCGAGGTTCATGGTGCCGGTGGCCGCGTAGACCATGCCGATCGCCACCAGGAAGAGCACCGAGGACAGCAGCGACACCACGATGTACGTGGCTCCGGCCCGGATCCTGGCCGCCGTGCCGCCGAGCGTCAGCAGGACATAGCTGGCGGTCAGCATGATCTCGAAGCCGACGTAGAGGTTGAACAGGTCGCCGGACAGGAACGTGTCGGAGACCCCGGCGACGAGGATCAGATACGCGGGGTGGAAGACCGACAGCGGAGTCGCCTCGTCGCGGTCGGCCATGCCCTGGCCGATGGAGTACACCAGCACGCACAGCGTCACCGCGGACGAGACGACCAGCATCAGCGCCGACAGCCGGTCGGCGACCAGCGCGATGCCGATCGGGACCGGCCAGCCGCCCGCGTGCATCACCTGCGGGCCGTCCCGGTCGGCCGCCACCAACAGGGTGACGGAGGCGGCCAGCACGACGCTGAGGACGGCAGCGCTGATGAACCGCTGGATCCGGGGGAGTCGCAGTCCGACGGCGAGTTTGAGGCCCGCGGCGAAGAGCGGGAGGACGACGGGCAGCGGCAGCAGTGCGGTCGCGTTCATCGGTCGGCCCCCAGCACGTTGTCCCACAGTTCGTCGTCGAGGTCCTCGGAGTCCTCGGCACGCGCCTGCCGGGCCCGGTCCGCGCGGATCACCGTCCTCAACTCGGCGCGCGTCCCCTCGTGTTCGGCCCGCAGCGCGACCCGGATGTCCTCGACGTCGTCCTGTACGTCGTCGCTGCCGGTCAACTGCCAGCTGCGGTACGCCATCGCGAGCAGGAACGCGGTCAGCGCCAGGGTGATCACGATCGCGGTCAGCGCCATCGCCTGCGGGAACGGGTCGGAGACCGCCGCCGGATCGGTGCCGGGGGACAGCAGCGGCGCCTTCCCGGAACGGCCCGAGGTGGCCAGCACCAGCAGGTTCACCCCGTTGCCGAGCAGGACGGCGCCGAGCAGGATGCGGGTCAGCGGGCGGGCGAGCAGCAGCACCGTCCCGCAGGCGAACAGCACCCCGCCGGCGGCGATCAGGGCGACGGTGGCGTTCATGCCTTCCTCCGGGCTTCTTCGCGCTCGATCTGCTGGTCGATCTTCGCGCCGAGGCTCCGCAGCACATCGAGGACGACCCCGAGGACCAGGAGGTACACACCGAAGTCGAACAGCACGGAGCTGGGGACGTGCACCTCGCCGAAGAGCGGCAGCCGGGTGTGGAACACCGCGCTGTCCAGGACGTCCGAGCCGAGCACCAGCCCGCCGAGACCCGTACCGACGGAGATCATCAGGCCGGTGCCGAGCAGGAATCCGGCGTCGACGGGGGCCGCCTCGGCCAACTCGTAGCGCCCGCCCGCCAGATACCGCACGACCAGCGCCAGCCCCGCGACCAGCCCGGCCGTGAAGCCGCCGCCCGGCAGGTTCTCCGCGCAGAACAGCAGATACAGCGAGAGCACGAGGATGGGGTGGAAGACCAGCCGCGCGACCACCTCGAAGACCACCGAGCGCCGGTCGGGGTCGAGGGTGTCGCCCGCCGCCAGCCAGGTGCGTTCCGGGGCCGCGCGCGGCCCGGCGCGCACCTCCGACGCCCACACGCCCGCGGTGCTGCCGTCCTCCTGCGCGCGCGGCAGCGCGCCGGCCCGGCGGCGCAGATAGACCAGGCTCGTCACGCCGACGGCCGCGACCGCCAGCACCGCCGACTCGCCCATCGTGTCCCAGGCCCGCAGGTCGACGAGGATCGTCGCGACCACGTTCTTCAGCCCGTCGTGCGCGGTCTCGGCCACCATGGCGGCGCCCGCGGCCGGATGCCGGCGGGCCGCCACCGCCAGATACGTCAGACCTGCCGCCAGCGTCCCGGTGGTGACGCCGAGCGCGGCGTGCAGGGCACGGCGCCAGGCCGTCGCCGTCGGCGGGAAGCGGTGCGGGAGGCGGCGCAGCACCAGGACGAACACGACGATGCTGGTCGTCTCCACCGTGAACTGCGTCAGCGCGAGGTCCGGCGCCCCCTGCAGCACGAACAGCACGCCGGTGCCGTACCCGGTCGTGCCGGCCAGCACCACGGCTTTCATCCGCTGCCGGGTCGGCAGGCACAGCACGCCCGCCGCCGCCACGGCCGCCGCCACCGCGATCTGCCCCGCGTCGTCCCACAGGTGCGGCGAGCCGCCCCAGGCCCACGGCCGGTCGGTGAACAGCGCCGCCGCCTCGGCGCCGGAGAAGACCAGCAGCGCCGTGCCGAGATAGACCGGCAGCGAACCGCGCTGGATGCTGCCGGTCAGCTGCAGCGCGAAGCGCTCCGTCTGCCACAGGATCTGGGCGAACGCCGCCTCGGCGCTCGGCAGCGCCAGCCGCTTGCCCCAGCGCACCAGGTGGTTCCGTACGACGAACAGCGCCGCACCGGCCGCCCACGCGATCTCCGACAGGATGAGCGGGAGGCCGGTGCCGTGCCACAGAGCCAGGTGGTACGCGGTTCCCCGGGACGGGAACGCGGCCGCGTAACGCTCCATCAGCGGCGCCAGCAGGCCCACCCCCGGGCCCAGCACCAGGCCCGCCAGCGCCAGCAGCGCCGTCGGAGCCCACAGGGCCGCCTTCGTCCGCCCGCCGTGCGCGGTCGCCCGCGGCAGGTCGGGCGACGTGGCCGGGCCGAACGCGCCGTACAGGAAGCGCAGGGTGTACGCCGTGGTCAGGGCCGATCCGGCGACGGTGGCGTACAGGGTGAGGCGGTCGGCGGTGCCGCCGGCCCAGAGCGCCGCGAACGAGGCCTCCTTGGCGGCGAAGCCGAGGAAGGGCGGCAGGCCCGCCATGGAGGCACCGGCGAGACAGGCGGTGCCGCAGACCACCGGCATCGCGCGCGCCAGACCGGCGAGCCGGCGGATGTCCCGGCTCCCGGTGGCATGGTCGACGATGCCGACCACGAGGAACAGCGGCGCCTTGAACAGCGCGTGCGTCAGCAGCATGGTGGCGCCGGCCAGCGCGGTGTACCGGGACCCGGCCCCCACCAGCGCGGTGAGGAAGCCGAGTTGGCTCACCGTCCCGTAGGCGAGGATCCGCTTCAGGTCGGTCTCGCGCAGCGCCCGCCACCCGCCGAGCAGCATCGTGGCGGCACCGAGCGTCAGCGTCACACCCCGCCAGGGCGCGACCGCGGCGAAGGCGGGGGAGAACCGGGCGACGAGATAGATGCCGCCCTTCACCATGGCCGCCGCGTGCAGATAGGCGCTGACCGGCGTCGGCGCCGCCATGGCACCGGGCAGCCACAGACTGAACGGCCAGATCGCGGACTTCGACAGCGCCCCCGCGAGCACCAGCAACAGCGCGACCGGCACCGCCGTACCGCCCGATGGCGGCGGATGCGCGACGAGGACGGAGATCCGGTACGTATCCGCCGCCTGACCGAGCATCAACAGCCCGACCAGCATGGCCAGGCCGCCGACCGTGGTGACGAGCAGCGCCTGCAGCGCGGAGCGCCGGTTGGCCTTCTTCACCGACAGATGGCCGATGAGCAGGAACGAGAAGACGGTGGTCAGTTCCCAGAAGACGTACAGCAGGATCAGGTCGTCGGCGAGGACGAGCCCCAGCATCGCCCCGGCGAACGCGGTCAGGGTGCCCGCGAAGTTCGCCAGTCCCGGCTCGTCGTCGCCGAAGTAGCCGGTGCAGTAGACGAGTACGAGCGCGCCGACGCCACCGGCCAGCACGGTCAGCAGCAGCCCGAGGGCGTCGAGCCGCAGCGCGATGCTCAGATCGAGGGCGGGCGCCCACCGCCACTGCTCGGTGCGCACCGCGCCGTCGGCGACGGCAGCCCACTGGGTGAACGCCCACACCGTCGTGGCGGCCGGTGCCAGCGCGAGGACGAGGAAGGCTCGCCGGCCGAGCCACCGCACCAGAGGGGTGGCGCAGGCGGCGAGCACGAAGTGGGCGGCGATCAGGGCGAGCACGCGGCGAACACTTCCGCCGCCCGGGCGGCACGGGGGACCGGCGCGCCCGGCGTACGCCAGGATCACCCATTGGGCGGGGTACCGCCCGTGCCCGGATCCGCCTACCGTCTGCATATGCCGGATGGAAAACTCTGGGGGATCAGCGACCTGCATGTGGCGTTCGCGGAGAACCGGAAGATCGTCGAGGGCCTGCGCCCCGGGTCGGACACCGACTGGCTGATCGTCGCGGGTGACGTGGGCGAGCTGACGGACGGCATCGAGTGGGCGCTGACCCTGCTCAGCAGCAGATACGCCCGGGTGGTGTGGGCGCCGGGCAACCACGACCTGTGGACCCCGGCCGAGGATCCGGTCCAGTTACGCGGCGAGGCGCGCTACCGCCATCTGGTCGAGATGTGCCGCTCGCTGGGCGTGCTCACCCCGGAGGACCCGTACCCGGTCTGGGAGGGCGCGGGCGGCCCGGCCGTCGTGGCGCCGCTGTTCGTCCTCTACGACTACACGTTCCGCACCGACACCGCCGCGAACAAGGAGGAGTCGCTCGCCCAGGCGTACAAGTCCGGGATCGTGTGCAGTGACGAGTTCCTGCTGCATCCCGATCCGTACCCGAGCCGCGACGCCTGGTGCCGGGCCCGGCTGAAGGAGTCCGAGCGGCGGCTGCGGGACTGCGATCCAGCCCTCCCGCTGGTCCTGGTCAACCACTTCCCGCTGGTCCGCCAGCCCACCCGGATCCTGCACCACCCGGAGTTCGCCCAGTGGTGCGGCACCGAGCGGACGGCCGACTGGCACCGGCGGTTCACGGTGAGCGCGGTGGTCTACGGCCATCTGCACATTCCCCGGACCGCCTGGTACGACGGGGTGCGCTTCGAGGAGGTCTCCGTCGGCTACCCCCGCGAATGGAACCGCCCCGGCCACCCCAGGACCGTCCCCCGCCAGATCCTGCCCGAGCCGGCGCGCTGAGGTCTGCGGCCCCGCGGCTCCGTGGAACCGGGAAGCCCCCCGCTTCCGCGAGGGGCCTTCGATCCGGATGCCGGGACCACGGGGTCACCAGGTTGAACACCGGGTAGTCGGCGGAGCGCGGCGCGCCCCTGCCCACCGGGTGGTCCGGCGGCCCGCCCGGTGAGAGGGTGAATACATCAGCCTCTATCCCTGCCTGTCCAGGAAGGTGGCGAAATGCCATGGCTGAACATCCGAACGCCGCGCTGATTCGTAAGGGCTACGAGGCGTTCTCACAGGGCGACATGGACACACTCGGCGGCATGATGACGGCCGACTGCGCGCACCACGTCCCCGGGAGTCACCAGCTTTCCGGTGACTTCAAGGGACTGGAGGCGGTGCTCGGCTACTACGGCCAGCTCGCCGCGCAGACGAACGGCACTCTGCGGGTCGAACTGCGGAGCGTCTTCGTCGACGGCCGGGGCCATGTGATGGCGGTGCACCAGATCAGCGCCGAGCGGGCCGGCAAGAAGATCGACATGGCGGGCGGCATCGTGTTCCGCGTCATCGGCGAGAAGATCACCGACCTCGACGAGTACGTGGAGGACATGGCGGTGGCGGACGACTTCTGGGCCTGATCCTTCCGGGCCCGATCCCGCGCGGCGGCCCGTCCCGACCGGCCGGAAACGACCAAGGGCGCTCTTCCTGGAGGAAGAACGCCCTTGGTGTTCTGCTGTGCGCCGTCAGGGACTCGAACCCCGGACCCGCTGATTAAGAGTCAGCTGCTCTAACCAACTGAGCTAACGGCGCCTACGGGTCAATCATACGGGGCCGGAGGGGGTGCTGATGACCATCCTCCCCTCCGGCCCCGCGTCATGATCGGCGTGGGACGACCACGCCGGGCCACACCGGGATCAGCGCAGGCCGAAGGCCCGGATGATCTCCTGGCTGACGGTGCCGCCCTTGCCGTCCTGCGCGGTGGCCTTGAGCGAGACCGAGCCGCCGGGCTTGTTCGGCGTCCTGACGAGCGTGGTCCAGGAACCGTCTCCCGTCCTGATCAGGAGGGTCGGAGCCCAGGTTCTGCCGTCGTCGTACGAGACCGACAGCGTCGCCCTGGTGGCCTTCGTCACACCGGCCAGCCACTGCTGCGTGGCGGACGACAGACCGATCCGCGTCCACTGCCCGGCCTTGACGTCACCCGCGGTGTCGGTGGCCACGTCGTAGTCGAGCTGCAGCAGCTTGACGTCCTCCTGCCAGGGTCCGTCCTGCGGAATCGCGCCGGAGACGAAGCCCCACTCGGTGTGCGTGCGGATCGAGCTCTTCCACTCCTTCGCGTCCCGCGCGGAATCCAGCACCAGGCGGTAGGGGAGGGTCTGCGGGGAGACGCTCCACAGTCCGCCGGCCCGGCCGGTGCCCTTGGTGATCAGGGTGTCGCCCTGGTAGGCGGCGTACGTGGTGGCGCCGTTGTACTCGTCCGACGGCATCGAGCCGGAGTGGCCCGCTCCCGCGTCCGTCCACGGAGTGATGTTGAACTGGATGTCGTTGTAGACGCTGCGGTTCGGGCCCCAGAACGCCTGGCCCAGACGCGGCCGCTGGACCCCGCCGAACCACTCGGTGGAGTAGTGCCGACCCGCGGTGAAGTGGTCGTTGCCGCCGCGCATCTCGAACAGCTCGTCCGAGTAGTCCGGCTGGTAGACCGCGTGGTCCTCGTACCAGAAGCCGGCGCCGTGCTGCGGCGAGACGTACTCGGTGCGCACGCCGGGGTAGGACTCCTTCTCGGTGAAGCCGATGCCCGGCCCCCAGGCGGGGATGTCGTAGCGGAAGCCGCCGCCGGCGCGCTGCCGGTCGCCGTCGTATTTCGCGTCGATCCGGGCGAGGTCCCGCTTGGGGTCGGGGGTGTAGGCCAGGGACCGGTCGGGGATCGTGCCGTCCTGCTGCGAGAGCAGGTCGTAGAGGTAGCGCGGGTCGGTGCGCTGCGTGACGTCGAGGGTGAGTCTGCCGCCCTTGGCGTCGGCGACGAGCCGGGCGCCCGCGTCGCGCATGATCGAGACGACACTCAGGGAGGTTTTGGTGCCCGCGTCGTCCGCGTAGTAGTCGGAGAGCCGGCCGGTGCCGTCGTTGACGACGATCAGCAGCTCGGCGCCCGCCTTGACGGCGTTCGCGGCGCGGTCGGCGGGAGGGACGTCATCGCTGCGGGTGACGACGACCGCCTTGCCCTTGGCGTCCAGGCCCTGGTAGTCGGCCGCGGCGCCCTTGCCCGCGGTGACGACGCGCAGCTTGGCCGAGCCGTCGTTGACGGTCGCGCCGGCCTGCGGCAGCAGTTCGAGGTCCCGGCCGTGCGCCGAGGCGTCGACCTGCTTCTCGCCGAGCCGCCAGCGGGTCACGAAGGAGAAGGTGCCGTCGGTGACCTTCCGGGTGGGCGCGGCGTAGACGGTGTCGAACGCCGGCGGCACGATGTACGCGTCGCGGATGAGATTGCCGTTGGAGAAGGTGCGGGCGATGTCCAGGTGCAGCTGCCGCTGCTCGGTCTCCTGCGGGACGCGGGCGCTGACCTTGTGCGCCGTGCTCGCGTCGAGCGCCACCGTGGTGTTCTTCGTGAGCACCGTCTCTGGACTGGTGAGCACCGCCAGGCCGCGGGAGTCCGGGGTGTCACCGGTGACCTCCAGCTCCGCGTACGCCATGTACGTGCCCGGCGGGAGCCGCAGGGTGCGCTCGCCGGCCACGGCGAGCGGCGACGGGTACGGGTTGTCCTTCTCGGCGAGGACGACGGTGCCGGCGGCCGGCTTCCCGTCGCGTCCGGTCAGCTTGATCGTGTAGTCGTAGAGCTCCTGCTCCTTGGTGAGCGCGAAGCCGGTGTGCGCGACGGCCTTGCCCGCGGCCGCGTCGGTCGCGGTGACCTGGCCGGAGAAGGTGGTCGCGGACGGGACGGTGGTGGGGTCGAGGGTGAGGGTGACCGTGGCGGTGCCGCCCGCCGGGACGGCCACCGTCCTCGCGGACAGCGTGTAGGCGCCGGCCGCCTGGGCGGCCGGGTCCAGCGCGAGGTTCAGCGTGACGGCCGCCGCGCCGTTGTTGCGGTAGGTGAGGGTGCGCGTGGTGCTCGTGGCGCCGGCGTGCGGCCACTTGTAGACGGCGGCGTCGACCGAGCCGGTGGCCTGGACCGTGGAGTCCACGGCGGCGAGCACATCGAGCCGTCCGGTGCCCATCTCGTACGGCGTGAAGGCGGTGAGCTGCTGGGACGAGCTCATCAGCGCGTCCTTGAGCTGCTGTCCGCTCCAGTCGGGGTGCCGCTGCTTGAGGATCGCGGCGGCGCCGGCCACGTGCGGCGTGGCCATCGAGGTGCCGGACATGGTCTGGTACATGCCGCTGCCGGAGGCGAGCGCCTGCGAGCGGGCGGCGGTGATGTCGACGCCGGGCGCCGAGATGTCCGGCTTCAGCGCGTACGAGCCGCTCAGCGGACCCATGCTGGAGAAGTCGGCGCGGCCGTCCTGCTTGTCCACGGCGGCGACGGTCAGCGCCGCGGCCGCCGAGCCGGGAGAGCCGATGGAGCCGGCTTCGTATGCGTTTCCGGCGGCGATGACGAAGAGCGGTCCGCCGTTCGCGGAGAGGTTGTCGACCGCCTGCGACATCGGGTCGGTGCCGTCGTCGGGGAGCGGCGAGCCGAGGCTCATGCTGACCACGTCGGCGCCCTGGGCCCTGGCCCACTCCATGCCGGCGATGATCCAGGAGTCCTCGCCCGAGCCCTCGTTGGAGAGCACCTTGCCGATCAGCAGCTTGGCGCCGGGCGCGACGCCCTTGTAGTCGCCGTTGGAGGCGGCTCCGGTGCCCGCGATCGTCGAGGCGACGTGCGTGCCGTGACCGTTCCGGTCGGTGACCGGCTGGTCGGGGACGAAGCTCTGCTCGGCCGAGACCTGGTCCTTCAGGTCCGGGTGGGTGTCGTCGATCCCGGTGTCCAGGATGGCGACCTTCCGGCCCTTGCCGTCGTAGCCCTGCGCCCAGGCCTGCGGCGCGTTGATCTGCGGTACCGACTCCTTCAGGCTCGCCTCGACCCGGCCGTCCAGCCACAGCTTGTCGATGCCGTCGTCGAGCGAGCGGGCCTTCGCCGCGGCGGCCGGTGCGGCCACCACGTCCTGCCAGAAGGCGCGGGTGTCCTTCTTCCGCGCCTTGAGCGCGGCGCCGCCGATGCTCGGCAGCTGCCGGGTGGTGGTGCTGCCGGCGGGGGCGGCGGGCAGCGAACGGGCGGCGCGGGCGGCGGCGGTGTAGGTGGCGATCATCGGGACGCCGCCGGAGCGGGCGTCGTCGTAGCCCATCTTCACCAGCGCGGTGAGGTCGAACAGCCGGCGGTCGAGCTTGCCGGCGGCGAGCAGCGGCAGCGCCTCGTCCGGCAGGACGTAGGTCTCACCGCCCGCCTGCTGGACGTGCACGCCGCCGGGGGCGCCGTGCGGGCGGTCCACGGTGACGGTGTCCTGGTTGCCGGCCCCGTCGGCGAAGTGCACGACGTCCCCGGTGACCAGGGTGATGTCGTACGTGGTGGCCTGCTGCGGTGCCGCTTTGCGCGGGGTGGCGCCGGGGGCGGCGGTCGCGGGGGTCGTGGGGAGGAGGAGTCCGGTACTGAGCGCGAGCGCGAGCGCGGTGGCGCTGGCGAGCAGGGAGGCACGGCGTCTTATCGGCGTCATGCACATGATCTATCGGCCTGGAGCCGCGCCGGGCACCGGCACAGCCTGGCAGGATCCCGCCTGGCGGAGATCCGCCGCCGGTTTTTAAGCACCCCGGAGGATCGGGTACGATCTTCCATGTCAGCACGCGCCGTTAGCTCAGTTGGTTAGAGCAGCTGACTCTTAATCAGCGGGTCCGGGGTTCGAGTCCCTGACGGCGCACCGACGGTCGAAGGCCCCTCGCGGAAGCGGGGGGCCTTCTTCGTGTCCCGGTCCCGGTGTCCTCCGGCCACGTGGTGGCCGGCCCTGGTGGGTCCCGGTGGGTCAGAAGCTGAGGGAGAGCAGCACCGGCGCCGCGCGTTCGTTCAGGGTGTCGACGGCCGGTTTGAGGCGGTGCGCCTGTGAGGTGGGCATCGACAGCGCGAGGCACGCGACCGTCTTCCCGATGGTGACCGGTACCGCGGCGCAGACCGTGCCGACCGCGTATTCCTGCAGGTCGAGCATGGGATGGCTGGCCGGCCGGCTTTCCAGTTCCGACAGCAGGGCCTTCTCGTTGACGACCGTGCGCGAGGTGAGGCGCGCGGTCCGGTGCCGGGACAGGTGTTCGCGGCGGCCGCGGTGGTCGAGCTGCGCGAGCAGGCACTTGCCGACCGCGCTGGCGTGGGCGGAGGAGCGGAAGTCCACCCATTCGTTGACCCGTGGGGTGGTCGGCCCGTCCGCCACGTCGACCACCGTCACCTCGCCGTCGTCGTAACGGCCGAAATAGACGGCGGCGCCGACCTCGTCGCGCAGCTCGTTGAGGACGCTGTTGAGCTTGTCGGCGAGCGCCTGCTCGCGGTCGGCGGCGGCCAGCAGCACGAGGGATTCGCCGGTCACGTAACCGCCGCCGGGCAGGAACGAGAGATAGCGCTCGCGCTTGAGCATGGCCAGCAGTTGCGAGAGGTAGCCGATGGGCACGCCGATCTCGCGGGCCAGCTGCTCGGCCGTCACGCCGTGCCGGTGGTGGTCGACGGCCTCCAGTACGCGCAGCGCGTACTGGACCGCGTACACCGGCGCGATCTGTCGGTACTCAAGCGCCACGGAATCCCCCTGCAGGTGTGCCGTTCGCGTCCGGTGCGGCGTGCCGTACGTCACGGCTGTAGCTGCTGGTCACGGCCGATGGGCGTACCGATCGGACCCGACAGCCGAGCCGCTCCCCACGATAGCCGCAACGGCCTTGAAGGTAGAGGCCGTTGACCGGCCGATTGGTGGGCTTCGTGCGTATATGCAGGAAAGCGCCGCATCGGCATATGCCATGGGCCTTGTCGAGGGGGGTCGGGGTGAAGAGCGGCGCGAAGATCGGGGCGATGGTCGGCCGGGAATAACCGGAGTACGTCTCCGGTTCCAGTTGCCGCAGGCGAATACATGACCGAGGAGGCGCCCCCCGTGGGAGACGAACCGCAGACCACCGATGACATCCGCGGAGCAGCCCGTGGCAGCGCGCCCGTGCCGCTGTCCGTGCTCGACCTGGCGACCGTGGGAAGCGGGCTGACCGCCACCCACGCCCTGCGCGCCAGTGTCGAACTGGCCAAGCTCGCCGAGGCCCGCGGATTCCACCGGATGTGGGTCGCCGAGCACCACTCGATGCCGGGTGTGGCCAGTTCCTCCCCGGCGGTGATCCTCGCCCACCTCGCCGCGTTCACCCGCACGCTCCGGCTCGGCTCCGGCGGAGTGATGCTCCCCAATCACGCCCCGCTGGTGATCGCCGAGCAGTTCGGCACCCTGGAGGCGCTCGCCCCCGGCCGGATCGACCTCGGTCTGGGCCGCGCGCCCGGCACCGACGGCGCCACCGCGGCCGCGCTGCGCCGCACCGACCGCCCGGACGGCGCCGACGACTTCCCGCAGCAGCTCGCCGAGCTGACCCGGTTCCTGGACGACGACTTCCCGGACGGGCACCGCTACGCGCGCATCCACGCGATCCCCGGACCGGTGCAGGGCTCCGTCGCCGGCGGGGTGCAGTCCGCGTCGCGTCCGTCGGTCTGGCTGCTCGGCTCCTCCGGCTTCAGCGCCCGGCTGGCCGGCGCACTGGGCCTGCCGTTCTCCTTCGCGCACCACTTCTCGGCGGCCAACACCGTTCCCGCGCTGGAGCTCTACCGCGAATCGTTCCGCCCGTCCGCGGTCCTGGACCGCCCGTACGCCGCGATCGGTGTCTCCGCCCTCGCGGCCGACGACCCCGCCGAGGCGCGCCGCCAGGTGCTCACCGGCGCGCTCGGCATGCTGCGGCTGCGCACCGGGCGGCCGGGGCTCATCCCGTCGCCCGAGGAGGCCGAGGCATACGAATTCAGCGCCCTGGAGCGGGAGTTCATCGACTCCTGGCTCGTGAACGTGGTGCACGGCGGCGCGGAGGAGGTCCGCGACGGGCTCGACGCCCTGGTGAAGCGGACCGGCGCGGACGAGCTGATCATCACGGCCAACGCGCATACGCCGGCGGCCCGTCTGCGGTCCTACGCGTTGATCGCGGACGCGTACGGGCTGCCCGGCGGCGAGTCGTAGGGCCTCGGAACGAACCTGGCGGGGCGACCCCGAGCCCGCCCTCCTGATCGCTCCGGCGGTGAAAAGCGGGTTTCCCGAAGGGGCGTGGTTCGTCCCCCGGAAGGACATCTTCCGGATCCTTAACTCAGGCTAAAGCCGCTTGTCAGCACCTGCGACAGGCGGCTTTTCGCTGGCCGGAGGGGGTTTCCGGCGGGCAGGCGTGGCGTCAATTGGTCTAGTCCTAAGTCTGGTTCAGACCATTGACCGGAGCATCTCAAGGGCGCTATTCATGGCGCAGCCCCCTGCTCCTCCCTCTCCCCCCGGAGGTCTTTCGTGCAGCTCCAGAAAAGATCACTCGTGGCTGCCGCCACCAGTGCGGCCCTCGCTCTCGGCGCGATCACCGCGCTCGTCGGCGGGCTCGCCCCGGCGAGCGCCGCGGGTACCGACGCTCAGCCGGCCGCCGCGGCCGCGAGCAGCGGCGGGGTGAAGATCGCCTACTACGACCAGTGGAGCGTGTACGGCAACGCCTTCTACCCCAAGGACCTCGACACCCGGGGGATCGCGAGCAAGCTCGACGTCATCAACTACTCGTTCGGGAACATCCACCCGACCGACCTCACCTGTTTCGAGGCCAACAAGGCCGCCTCGCAGGACGAGAACAACCCCAGCGCCGGTGACGGCGCGGGCGACTCCTTCGCGGACTACCAGAAGTCCTTCGGCGCGGCCGACAGCGTCGACGGGGTGGCCGACACCTGGAACCAGCCGATCACCGGCGCGTTCAACCAGCTGCGGAAGCTCAAGGCGAAGTACCCGAAGCTGAAGGTGGACATCTCCATCGGCGGCTGGACGTACTCCAAGTACTTCTCGGACGCGGCGAAGACCGACGCGAGCCGCAAGAAGCTCGTGACGTCCTGCATCGACCAGTACATCAAGGGCAACCTGCCCGTCGACGGCGGCTTCGGCGGCCCCGGCTCCGCGGCCGGCGTGTTCGACGGCATCGACCTCGACTGGGAGTACCCGGGCTCGACGGGCGGCCACCTCGGCAACCACGTGGACGCGGCCGACAAGCAGAACTTCACGCTGCTGCTCGCCGAGTTCCGCAAGCAGCTCGACGCGTACGGCGCCGCCAACGGCGGCAAGAAGATGCTGCTGACCGCCGCGCTGCCGGCCGGCCAGGACAAGATCGCGCACATCGAGACCAACAAGGTCGGGCAGTACCTCGACTACGCGAACATCATGACCTACGACATGCACGGCGCCTGGGACACCGACGGACCGGTCTACCACCAGTCGCCGCTCGTCCCGTCGGCCGGCGACCCGACCGACCCGATCGCGCCGGGCACCGAGAAGTACAACGTCACCAACGCGGTGAACGCCTGGCTCGACGGCAACGCCGCATACGGCATCGCCGGCGGCTTTCCCGCCAACAAGCTGACGCTGGGCTACGAGCTGTACTACCGCGGCTGGACGGGCGTCCCCGCCGGTGCCAACCACGGTCTGGGGCAGCCCGCCACCGGTCCCGCCCCGGCCCGCAGCCTGAGCGCGACGGCCGGTATCGCGTACTACAAGGAACTCGGCGGCATCGTCGACAACCCCGCGACCACCTTCTGGGACGACGCGTCGAAGTCCTCGTACTTCTACAACGGCACGGAGTTCTGGACCGGTCTCAACGCCCAGTCGATCCAGGCCCGCGCGGACTACGCGCACTGCCGCGGACTCGGCGGCGCGATGATGTACTCGCTGCTGGACCTCGACACCGGCACCACGCTGCTCAACAAGATCAACACCGCGGTGGGCGGCTCCGCGAGCGGCTGTGGCACCACCACCACGCCGCCGACGACCCCGCCCACGACTCCTCCGACCACTCCGCCCACGACGCCTCCGACCACGCCTCCCACCACCCCGCCGACGACGCCGCCCACCGGCACCTGCGCCGCGGCCGCCTGGAGCTCCTCCGCGGTCTACACCAGCGCCAGCGGAACGGTCTCCTGGAAGGGCCACAACTGGAAGGCCAAGTGGTGGACGACGGGCGAGGAGCCCGGCACCACCGGCGAATGGGGCGTGTGGCAGGACCTCGGCGCCTGCTGACCTGACCGCCCCATCCGGAGCCCGCGTCCCTTCCCCCCACGGACGCGGGCTCCGGCATGTGCCGGTCCGGGGCCCGCTCCGGCCTGGGAGCAGCCGGCCGGCGTCAGCCCGCGAGCAGTTCGGAGATCCGCTCGGCGGCGACGGGGCGGGAGTAGTGCCAGCCCTGGCCGGTGTCGCAGCCGATCCGCCGCAGCCGCTCGGCCTGTTCGGCGTTCTCGACGCACTCCGCGGTGACGGTGAGACCCAGCCGGTGGGCGAGCTCCACCAGGGCCTCGACGATGGTCTCGTCGGCGGGGTTGGGGTGTTCGGCGGAGCGGAAACCCTGGACGAAGGAGCCGTCGAGCTTGAGCGCGGAGACCGGCAGCCGGCTCATGTAGGCGAGGTTGGAGTAGCCGGTGCCGAAGTCGTCGATGGCGATCCGCACGCCCATCTCGCTCAGCGCGTGCAGGGCCTGCAGCGGCCGGCCGGCCGAGCCCATGACGGCGGACTCGGTGAGCTCCAGCTGCAGCAGCTCCGGCGGCAGCCCGGTCTCCTCCAGGATGGCGGCGACATCGGCGACGAGGTCCGAGTCCCAGACCTGGCGGACCGCGACGTTGACGCTGATGAAGATCGGGTCGTCCGGGTGGTCCTTCTGCCAGACCCGCGCCTGACGGCACGATTCGGCCAGCACCCAGCGGCCGAGCTGGACGATGGAGCCGTTCTCCTCGGCGAGCCCGATGAAGCGGTCCGGCGCCAGCCGCCCGAAGTGCGGGTGCTGCCAGCGGACCAGAGCCTCGACGCCGCGCAGCACACCGCTGTCGAGCCCGACGAGCGGCTGGTACTCCAGGATGAACTCACCGCGTTCCACGGCCTGTCGCAGCGTGCTGGACAGCGCCTGCCGGGTCATGCGGTGGGCGTTGCGCTCGGGGTCGAAGAGCGTCCAGCGGGCCTTGCCGTCGGCCTTGGCCCAGTAGAGCGTGGTGTCGGCGGCCTGCATCAGACCGGTGGCGGAGCTGCCGGCGACTTCGCGCTCGACCACGCCGATGCTCGCCGACACGGCGAGCCGCTGACCGTCCACGTCGAACGGCCGCTGCAGTGAGGTGAGTACGGACTCGGCGAGCACGGTGGCCTGTCCCGTGCCGGTGGAGTCCCGGACGAGCAGGGCGAATTCATCGCCGCCGAGCCGGGCGACCAGGTTGCCGCCGGGCTCCGCGCAGGTCAGCAGCCGCTGGGCGACGGCGGCGAGCAGCTGGTCGCCGATCCGGTGCCCGAGGGTGTCGTTGATGGCCTTGAAGCCGTCGAGGTCGAGGTAGCACAGCCCGATCCGGCCGGTCCTGCTGCCGGCGCCGTCGAGGGCGGCGGAGAGCCGCTCGAAGAACAGCGCCCGGTTGGGCAGCCGGGTGACGGAGTCGTGCATCTGCAGATGGCGCAACTGCTCGCGCAGGCTGTGGCGTTCGCCGATGTCCTCGACGGAGAGCAGCGCGGTGCCGCAGGCGCTTCCGGTGCCGGCGAGCGTCACCTCGGCCCACAGGGAGCCGCCGCCGCGGCGCTTGATGCGGCGGGTGCAGCGCAGTTGGTCGCGGCGGCCGGCGAGCACCTCGCGGTAGGCGATGCGCACCGGGTCGTCCTCGGCCAGGCCCAGCAGTCCGGTGGCGACGCGCGCGGCGAGCCCGGCTGCGCTGGTGCCGAGGAGCGCGCCGAGCGCCTGGTTGGCCTCCAGTACCCAGCCGTCGCGGTCCACCAGCGCCATGGGCAGCCGGGCCGCGGTGAAGGCGGCGCGGTAGTCGCGCGGTTCACCGGCCGTGGGGCCGAGCGGTCCCGGAGGGGAACCGTTACTCAGCGTGAGGATTACCGGTGTGATGTCGGGTTCGGCACTGGGGCCGCCCGAGGGTCCGCCCATTGCCCGCTCCCCGTGTCGCGCTGGTCTCGGTGGCGATCATAGGCGCTGGCGGAGCGGCGGATCCAGCGCCGTCGTGGTGATTCTTGGCACGCAAGCTGACGGATTGATCGTTTCTGCACGAATGCGACGAGCAACTGACCGATTCGGATAGGCCATTACGCACAGTAATGAAGCCGGAATCACCCCGTGCGGAGCAACTCAACAGGACATAACGCCGCAATTCATAGCAACGTGGTGAAGGTGCCCCGAACGGGCTCACGATTCCTCCCCGGAGGTCCATGTGCGGCGGTCAGGCATCCTCATACGGGCGCGGCGGCGACCCCTGCGCGCGATGGCGGCGGCGGCGAGTGTCTTCGCCGCCGTCGTCGCCTGGACGCTCGTCGCGGGGCCCGCCGCGGCCGCCGCTCCCGGCGGGGACTGCGCCCTGCCGCGCACCACGGCCCACCACTCCGAAGGAGTGGATACGTGGAACGCCTCGTACCCCCGGCCGACCACGGCCCTGGACGCCGTGATGATCTTCCTCTCGTTCCCCGACGCCGCGCCGGCCCTGACCCCCCAAGAGGTCGCCGCCGACCACTTCCCGGAGACCTCGCGCTTCTACGACCGTGCCTCGTACGGGCAGTTCCAGCTGCGCGCCCACCCCGTCGACCACTGGTTCAAGATGCCGCGGAACTCCACCGACTACGGGATCCGGCGCGACTGGGACCCGGACCTGCGCACCGGGTACCTGCGGGACGCGATCGCCGTGGCCGACCCCTCGGTGGACTTCTCCGCGTTCGACTTCGTCTACCTGGTCGCGGACCCGGACGCCCCCGGCGTCGACGCGGACGCCACCAAGGTCGTGAACCTCGCCACCCCGATGCGGGCGGACGGCACCGATCTGCGGCGGCTGGTCACGGTGTTCGAGCAGCACCCCCCGGACCACAACGTGCTGGCCCACGAGACCGGCCATGTCTTCGACCTGCCCGACCTGTACTCCCGGCCGGCCATCGGCAGCGACGCCGACTGGGACACCCATGTCGGCGACTGGGACCTCATGGGCAGCCAATTCGGCCTCGCCCCCGAGCCGTTCGCCTGGCACAAGTGGAAGTTCGGCTGGCTGCGGGACAGCCAGGTCCAGTGCGTGTCCCGGACGGGCACCACCTGGCACGAACTGACACCGCTGGAGACCGCGGGCGGCACCAAGCTCGTCGTGGTCCGCACCGGGCAGCGCACCGCGCTCGCCATCGAGGTGCGCACCGCGGCCGGCAACGACGTGGGGCTGTGCCGGGAGGGCGTGCTGCTCTACAAGGTGCGCTCCGGCACCGAGTCCGGCGAAGGCCCCGTCGACGTCCTCGACGGCCACCCCGCCACCTCCGCCTGCCACGACGGCTCCGCCTACCCGCAGCTCGCCGACGCGCCGCTCGGCGTGGGCGAGTCCTACTCCTACGACGCGGGCCTGGTCCACGTCACGGTCGCCTCCCGCTCCCTGGACGGTTCCTGGGCCGTCAAGGTCAGCGAGGGATAGCGCCGTGGCGACGGACGGGCGAATACCGTGGATACCCGGAGCGGGCCTGAAGGCCGCCGCCATCGGGACGGTCGCGCTGCTCGCGGTGGCCAGCACGGCCGCCACCGGGCCGCAGGCCGCCTACTCCCCGCCGACGGCCTCCAGGCCGTGCGCGCTGCGCGCGACGCCGGGCACCGCGATGTCCGAGGGCTTCCCCGACCGCGCCGCGCGCGGGGTGGGCAGTGAGTTCGCCCCGTCGACCGGCCGGGTCCGGGCCCTGACGCTGTTCATCGACTTCTCCGACGCGCCCGCGCCCTACAGCGCCGCCGAGCGGTACGCGGAGTTCTTCCCCGCCGTCCAGCAGTGGTTCGACCGCGGCTCCTACGGAAAGCTGCACTACGAGTCGACGCCCGTGATGCGCTACATCCGCATGCCGCGGCCCTTCTCCGCGTACGGGATCGGCCGCGGCTACGGCTGGGACGCGCACACCGAGATGATGCGCGACCTGCTCTCGGTCGCCGACCGGGACATCGACTTCCGCGGCTACGACCTGGTCAACATCCTCGTCACCCCGAACGCGGGCCCGCCCGCCGACGAGGCCGTCCTGTCGGTCACCTGGACCGGCGCCTCGGCCGCCACCACCGACGACGGCGCCCGGCTCGACCGGGTCTCGCTGATCTACGGCCACGACCAGTCGGGATCCCGCGTCCTCGGCCACGAGAACGGCCACGCGTTCGGCCTGCCCGACCTCTACGCCTCCGACGACTTCCAGCGCACCGACACCCTCGCGGGCCAGTGGGACAGCATGTCCCTGGACTGGGGCCTGGGCGGCGACCTGCTCGCCTGGCACAAGTGGCGGCTCGGCTGGCTGGACGACACCCAGATCGCCTGCGCCCCGGTGCGCGGCGAATGGACGTACGCGCTGCGCGCCGTCTCACTGGCCGGTGGCCGCAAGGCCGTTGTCGTCCCGTACGGGCGGACCCGCGCCTATGTGATCGAGGCCCGGCAGGCGTCGGGCAACGACAGCGAGGCCTGCCGCGAGGGCGTACTCGTCTACCAGGTCCGTACCGACATCGACTCCGGCGCCGGCCCGGTGACCGTACGGGACGCCCATCCGACCACCAGCGCCTGCGACTTCAGCAGCGGATCGTTCAACTCCCTCAACGACGCCCCCTTCCGGGTGGGCGAGGTCTTCAACGACCCGGCGGCGGGCCTGACGGTCCGGGTGCTGGGCCGTGACCCCGCCGGTGAATGGGAGGTCAGGGTGACCCGCCGCTGACCCCGGGACCGGCTCCGGCGCGGCGCACCGGCTCTCGGGAGGGGGAGAGCCGGCGCACCGCGCCGGGGCGGTCGGGCGGAGAGCCGGTGTCAGGAGAGGAGTTCGGCCTTGAGGGTGATGTTCTTCACCGCGGCAAGGGCCTGGCTGACCGGGCAGTTGGCCTTCGCTTCCTGGGCAAGGGCTTCGAACGCCTCGGCGGTGATGCCGGGGACGGTGCCCTTGACGGACAGGACGACGCCGGTGATGCCCTCGCCCGGCTGGAAGGTGACGTCGGCCTGCGTCTGGAGCAGCTCCGCCGGGGTACCGGCGCCGGCGAGTGCGTGCGAGAAGGCCATCGAGAAGCAGGACGAGTGCGCGGCCGCGATGAGCTCCTCGGGGCTCGTCTTGCCGTTGGCCACCTCGGCGCGCGAGGCCCAGGAGACGTCGTAGGTGCCGACACCGGAGGTGTCGAGGGAGACGGTGCCGGAGCCGTCGAGGAGGGCGCCCTTCCACTGGGTGGTCGCGGTGCGGGTGGTTGCCATGGTCACAAACCTCCAAGAGAGAGCGGGAAACGCCTCTCGAACGCTACCGCGCCACCGGGTCCCCGGCGGGGAACGTCGGCGGGAACGCAGCGGGAAGGTCAGCGGGAGGGTCAGCGGCCCGGGAAGCTGTACGTGTAGTGCTGCGCGTCGAGCTGGTCCAGCAGTTGGGACAGCGCCTGCACCGTCTGGGTGCGGTCGCCGCCGCCGTCGTGCATCAGCACGATCGCGCCGGGCCGGAGGTTGGCGTTGATGTGGTGCATGATCGCGGCCGTGCCGGGGCGCTTCCAGTCGTCGGAGTCGGAGGTCCAGCCCAGCGGGCGCATGCCGTGGCCGGCGGCTATCTCCCGTATCCATGGCTTGAAGTCGCCGCCGGGCGCCCGGTAGTACGGCACTTCGGCGCCGGGCCCTGCCGCGTCGGCGATCTCCTGGCGCGCGTCCAGGATCTCGTGCGTGTTGTAGTCGGCGGACTTGGCGCTCTGGTGCTCGTCGTGGTGCACCGAGTGGTCGCACAGCCGGTGCCCGGCCGCGGTGATCTGCCGGACGACGGCGGGGTGGGCCTGGGCGTTCGGGCCGATCTCGCAGAAGGTGGCCTTCGCGTGGTGCCGGGCGAGCAGCGCCAGTATCTGCGGCGTCCAGCGCGGGTCGGGGCCGTCGTCGAAGGTGAGGGCCACGGCCTTGCCGCCGTCCTCCAGCCCGTGCTGTATCTCCCGGCTGACGCGGGTGCCGCCGGGCGCGTCGTCGGACCGGGTGGTCGCCGAGGACGAGGCGGGCGGCGAGGCGGGCCGCGAGGACGTGGCGGGTGGCGTGCCCGTCCGGGTCTGATGGGGGACCGTGGCGGAGGGCGGGGCAGGCGACGGGGCGGAGACGGGCGCCGTACGCGTGCCCTGCTGGGCGCCGCAGGCCGCCAGGGCGGCTCCGGCGAGCGTCACCCCCAGAGCGGTGGCGGTCGTCTTCTTCGCGCTGCTCAGCGCCACGGTTGTACCTCCATCGATGCCGGGCCCCCGTACCGCTTTGTCCGAATTGCAGAAAATAGGGGGATTGTTATGATTTTTGAAGAGTGGGGAGAAGTTGGTTCGAGTCCAGCCGGCTCCACGCACGGGGCCGTAGCTCATCGGTAGAGCGACCCACTCGCAGGCCTGAAGGGGCCGGTCCGCACACCGGACCGGCCCTTCGTTCGTCCCGTGCTCCCACCGTAAGGGCAGCCCCCGGCAGGCGCCCTCGTCCGTTCGGCCAATGTCCGGCCGTCCGGTATCCCCCTAGGGACGGTATATCCGCAGATCAGCGGCGACGGACCAGCGGGAACGGCAGGGTCTCGCGGATCGACCGGCCGGTAAGGAACATCACCAGGCGGTCGACACCGATGCCCAGCCCGCCGGTCGGCGGCATCGCGTACTCCAGGGCGGTCAGGAAGTCCTCGTCGAGCTCCATCGCCTCGGGGTCACCGCCCGCCGCCAGCAGCGACTGCTCGGTGAGCCGGCGGCGCTGCTCGACCGGGTCGGTGAGCTCCGTGTAGGCGGTGCCCAGTTCGGTGCCGTACGCGACCAGGTCCCAGCGCTCCGCGAGCCGGGGGTCGACGCGGTGCTGCCGGGTGAGCGGGGAGACGTCCAGCGGGAAGTCCTTGTAGAAGGTCGGGACGGTGGTGCGCTCCTCGACCAGCCGCTCGTACATCTCCAGCACGATGTCACCGCGACCGTCGGCGGGGGTGTGCGGGACGCCCGCGCGGTCGCAGAGCCGCCGCAGCACCTCGGGAGGGGTGTCGGCGGTGACCTCCTCGCCGAGCGCCTGCGAGATCGCGTCGTTGACGGTCCGCACCGGCCACAGCCCGGACAGGCCGACCTCACCGCCGTCCCGGCGGGCGGTCTGCGAGCCGTTGGCGGCGGTCGCGGCCTGCTGGATCAGTTCGCGGGTCAGATCCAGCATCGAGTCGTAGTCGGCATAGGCCTGGTACGCCTCCAGCATCGTGAACTCGGGGTTGTGCTTGTACGACACGCCCTCGTTGCGGAAGGTGCGGCCGAGTTCGAAGACCTTCTCGACACCACCGACACAGAGCCGTTTGAGATACAGCTCCGGGGCGATGCGCAGATACAGGTCCAGGTCGTAGGCGTTGATGTGGGTGGTGAACGGGCGGGCGTTGGCGCCGCCATGCACCGGCTGCAGCATCGGCGTCTCGACCTCCAGGAAGCCGCGGGCCACCAGCGACTCGCGCACCGAGTGCACCGCGGCGCTGCGGGCCCGCAGCACGTCGCGGGCCTCGGGCCGGACCACCAGGTCGAGATAGCGCTGCCGGACCCGTGCCTCCGGGTCGGTCAGGCCGCGCCGCTTGTCGGGCAGCGGGTGCAGGCACTTGGCGCTCAGCCGCCAGGTGTTCGCGTCGGCGGTCACCTCACCGGCCCGGCTCACGCCCATCACCGCTTCGAAGTCCAGCAGGTCGCCCAGGTCGACGTCGGATGCGAACGCCCGCATCCCCTCGGCGGTGAAGTGGTCGCGGCCCAGCAGGATCTGCAGATCGCCCGACCAGTCCCGCAGCGTCACGAACACCACGCCGCCGTGGTCGCGCAGCCGCAACACCCGCCCGGACAGCCGGACATCGGTGCCGGCGGGCGCCGCCGCCGCGGCGGCCAGGGTGTGGGTGGGCACGATGCCGGGCGGGTACGGGTCGGTCTCCGCCCCCCGCAGCCGTTCCAGCTTCCGCATCCTGACGCGTACCTGCTCCGGGCGTCCGGAACCGGCCGTCCGGTCCGGTCCTGCCGCTGCCGCCGACAGGTCAGCGGCGGCGGCCGAGGCCTCCTCCAGCTCGACGAACGCGGGCAGCGCGGCCGGTCCCTGCCCCACGTTCCGGTCCCGCCAGAAGCGCAGCCGCGGCATCTCCACGAAGCCCTCGGCGATACCGGAGGCCAGGCCGATACGGGCCAGGTCCTTCGCCTCGGAGTAGCAGAGGAAGCGTGGATACCACTCGGGCTGGTACTTGACGTTCGACCGGTACAGGGCCTCCAGCTGCCACCACCGGGAGAAGAAGAGCAACAGCCGCCGCCACAGCCGCAGCACCGGGCCGGCGCCGATCCTGGCGCCCTCCTCGAAGACCGAGCGGAAGACCGCGAAGTTCAACGAGATCTGCCGGATGCCGAGCCGGGGCGACTGCGCCGCCAGCTCCGTCACCATGAACTCCATGATCCCGTTGGGGGCGGCGGGATCGCGCCGCATCACGTCCAGCGAGACCCCGGCCCGGCCCCAGGGCGCGAACGACAGCAGCGCGATGACCTGTCCCGCGTCGTCCAGCGCCTCGACGAGCAGACAGTCGCCGTCCTCCGGGTCGCCGAGCCGGCCCAGCGCCATCGAGAAGCCGCGCTCGGTATCGGTGCCGCGCCAGGCGTCGGCCCGTGCCACGACCTCGTTCAACTCCTCGGGCGACAGCTCGCGGTGCCGGCGGATCCGGCTCGTCGCACCGGTGCGCCGCACCCGGTTGACGGCCTGCCGGGTGCCGCGCATCTCGCGGCCCCCCAGATCGAAGCCGCCGACCTCGAGGACCGCCTCGTCGCCCAGTTCCAGCGCGCCGAGCCCGGCCCGGGAGTACGCCTTCGCGCCCTCCTCACCCGCGCCCATCACCGCCGGCACCCAGCCGTACTGCGCCGCGTGCTCCAGCCACGCCTCGATGGCGGGCCCCCACGCCTCGGTGTCACCCAGCGGATCACCACTGGCCAGACAGACGCCCACCTCGACGCGGAAGGTCACGGCGGCCTTCCCGCTGGGCGAGAAGACCACCGACTTGTCCCGCCGGGTGGCGAAGTAGCCGAGCGAGTCCTGCTCCCCGTACTTCGCCAGCAGGGCGCGGATCCGCGGCTCGTCGTCGCCGTGCAGCGCCGCCTCGACCTTCTGCGAGCGGAACAGCGTGGCGGCGGCGGCGAGCAGCGCGAGCGCGCCGAACAGACCGAGCCAGAAGTTGGTCCAGAAGGGCGGATGACCGATGCCGTCCGGCAGGTCGTTGACGCCACCGACCACCCGGTTGATTGCCCACCGCAGCCGGTCCTTCCCGACCAGTGTGCCGGGGAACACCGACAGCAGTGCCCAGCCGGCGAGGACGCCGATCACCAGGCCCACCAGCAGCACCAGCAGCGCCCGCCAGAACGCGCCCTTGCGCACCCGGGCGGAGAACTCGCCGCGCGACACCACCAGGACGGCGAGCGCCGTGCCGGTGATGGCCAGCGCCGGGATGGCGCTCCACTCCGATTCGAAGGCGATCAGCACCACGTTGGCCAGGACCGACAGCCCGAGGAACACCACGACGATCCAGTACGCCACCCGCTTGCGCGCCGCCAGCGCGCCGGCCAGCAGCATCAGGAACGCCGCGTAGGCGAGGTTCGCGGACGCCGGCACCGTCAGGATCTCCACCCAGCGGCGCACGGGTTCGAGGAGACGGTGCAGGGGGCCGACTACGGCGAGGACGGCGCAGAAGATGGCGAGTGAGGCGAAGAACTCCCCGAACCACCCCGGTACCGAGCGCTTCCAGCGGGGTTCCTCCATACGACCATGCTGTCCGCCCCCCGGCTTTCCGCAACCGGGACGCCCCGGCCGGAGCCCGGCCCGGCAGCGGGCTTCCCCCACCCGCCCGCCCTGTGCCCTCAATCGCCGGGCGGGCTGGTGGAGGGGAACGGGCGTCGGGCGTCGGCCGGGCTGGGTGGGTCTCAGGCGGCGGGTTCGGCCGGGGGTTGGGGTTTGTGCCTGGCTTCGCCCGGCGTGCGGGGCTTCGTGGGGGCGTTTAGGTTGGCGGGATGGGGTTCGGGTTGTGGTTGGCGGTGGGGTCCACGACGGCGTTGGTGCTGGTCGGAGGCCCGGCGCAGCCGGATCTGACGCGGTTCTACGCGCAGCGGATCACCTGGGCCGAATGCGCGGCCGACGGCATGCAGTGCGGCAGCATCGTGGTGCCGCTGGACTACGCGACACCCTCCCGCGGCACCGCCGACATCGCGCTGACGCGCTACCCCGCCACCGGTCCCGGCGACCGCATCGGCTCCCTGTCGGTGAACTTCGGCGGCCCCGGGGTCTCCGGGATCGACACGCTCGCCGACCGGGCCGGTACGGACCTGGCGGTCCTCAACACCCGGTACGACCTGATCGGGTTCGATCCGCGCGGGGTGGGCCGCAGTGTGCCGGTGGACTGCGGCGACCCGCCGCCCGCGGAGGGGGAGCTGATCGAGCAGGTGCGGAGGCTCGCCGGGCAGTGCGGGCAGCGGTCGGGCAGGATCCTGCCGTGGATCGGGACGA
Source organism: Streptomyces sp. H39-C1 (assembly GCF_027158125.1). Taxonomy (NCBI): domain Bacteria; kingdom Bacillati; phylum Actinomycetota; class Actinomycetes; order Kitasatosporales; family Streptomycetaceae; genus Streptomyces; species Streptomyces sp. H39-C1. The sequence goes on along the minus strand of NZ_JAPVLS010000029.1, from coordinate 47,790 downwards.
CGAACGTGTCGCGCGATCTGGACGTCATGCGGGCGGCGCTGGGTGACGAGAAGCTCGACTACCTGGGCTTCTCGTACGGGACCAAGCTGGGTGCGGTGTACGCGCACCAGTTCCCCGACCGCGCCGGACGGCTGGTGCTGGACGGGGTGGAGGATCCGGCGTCCGACAGCGAGCGGGTGGCGCTGGGTCAGGCGGCCGCGTTCCAGCGCGCGCTGGAGGCGTTCGTGAAGGACTGCGCGAAGCAGGGGAAGGCGTGCCCGATCGCCGGCGCGGACCAGCGAGCCCGGATGGCCGGACTTGCGGACCTGGGCGACCGGCTCGCGGACGACCCGGTGCGGACCGCCGTCGGGGACCTCGGCCAGGACGAGTACCTGGAGGCGCTGCAGACGGCCATGTACAGCGCGGACTCCTGGCCGGCGCTGAGCGAGGCGCTGGCCGCGCTGCGGGCCGGCGACGGTGAGCTGATGCTGCTGCTCGCGCAGGACGGGGGCTCGGACGTCCGGCGGCGGACCCGGTCCGACGGGAGCGATCCGGGGCGGACCAACTACGCGGTGGCGAAGCTGGCCGTGGACTGCCGGGACACCTCCGACCGGTACACGGCCGGTCAGGTGGCGGCGGCCGGGGCGGCGTTCGCCGCCGCGTCTCCGGTGTTCGGCCGGTCCATCGTCAATTCGATGCTGGCCTGTGCCGGCTGGCCGTCCGCCGGGGACAACACCTCCCGCGACGTCCGGGCCGTGGATGCCCCCAAGGCGCTGCTGGTCTCCACCAAGGGCGATCCGGCGACGCCGTACGCGAACGCCCGGCGGATGAGCGACGCGCTGGGCAACGGGAGCCCGGTCCTGACGTTCAACGGGCAGGGCCACGGCGCCTACTTCGCGCACAGCACCTGCGTGACGGACGCCGTCGACGGCTTCCTGCTGGACGGCAGGCTGCCGGCGGCGGGCACCGTCTGCGACTGACGGGCACCGACATCGAGCAGCCGATGCCACCGCTCAGGCGGCTCCGCTCAGTTGTCGCTGTCGCGGGCCCGTCGACGGCCCAGGACGATCGTGCCGGTGAGAGCCGCGGCCACCAGCGCCGCGCCCAGCGCGGTCTCGGCCGGGTCCATGCCGATGCCGCCGCCGAGGCCGGTCTGTACCCCGCCCTTGGGCGTGCGGGACGAGACGGTCAGGGTGCCGGTGAACGGGCCCTGTTTGCCGGTGCCGCCGTTCTGGCACGACACCGAGACCTCGTACTGGCCCGGCTCGGTGCCCGCCGGGACCGTACCGACCCCGCCGAGCTGGTTGCTGAGGGTGGAGAGGTTGACCGCGGGGATGGACGAGCCGCCCGAGGCGGACCTGAACGTGGCGACGCCGCTCGTGCCGGTGCAGTTGCCGCCGTCGAACACGGAGAACTGACCGCCGGGGGCCACCGGGTTCGGCTGGACGATGACGGGATTGGCGGGCCCCACCGGCGTGAGGGGCACAGCGGGCGAGGAGAGCTCGCTGGGCACCTCGGGCGAGGAGAGTTCGCTGGGCACCGCGGGCGAGGTGAGGTCCGCCGGCACGTCGGGGGAGGAGAGCTCGGCGGGCGCCGAGGGCGCCGCGGACTCGACGGGGGCGATGGGCTCGGTCGAGGCGGCTGACGCGGCTCCCACCGCGCTCAGCGCGATGACCGCGGCAAGGGCGGAGCCGGTGAGTAGGTGCTGTGAGCGCATCGGGTTTCTCCCAGGGCGGGGTCACGGACGGTGTTCCGCGGGGCAGACAGGAATCTGCCCACCCTCCGAGGACACCCGGACGGCGCTCCCGGTGCCTGTTGACGATCGGTCAGAACTACGCCGAACGGACCAACGGAGGAACAGGGCCGACGCGGCAGGCGCAGGTCAGGGAGCCGGTCGGGACGCGTCAGGATCGGATGACCGCGCCACGGCCGGTCGGGTGACACGGGTCCGGCCGGCGCCCCCGCACCCGGTCCGCCTCAGCGCGGGCCAGGAGCCGGATCGTCCGGCGCGGGGTCCGGCGGGGAGTCCTCCGGCCCGGAACCGTCCGGTTCCGAAGCCAGTGCCGTCGCGGGCGCCGCCGGGTACGGCGCCCCGCCGAGCCGGGGCAGCCGCGGCGCCGTCAGGAAGCCCTCGGCCATGGCGGTGGCGGCGGCGATACGGGGCAGCTCGGCGGACCGCTCGTACAGCAGGTGGCGCGGGCGCCACTCCGGCAGGTAGGCGGCGTAGGAGCGGTAGCGGGCCTCCAGGTGCCAGCGGCGGGAGAGCAGCCGGAGGACCTTGCGCCACAGCCGCAGCAGCGGGCCCGCACCGGCCTTGCCGTCCTCCTCGAAGACCGAGCGGAAGACCGCGAAGTTGAGGGACACCCGCTCGACGCCGCGCACGGGCTCGGCGTCCGCCCGGGCCAGCAGCAGCAGTTCGGTGATCAGGTAGTCGATCAGCGCGCTGCCGGACTCGCGGTCGCGGCGCATCAGGTCGAGGCAGAGGCCGCGCCGGCCCCACGGCACGAAGCTCAGCAGCGCCGACGTGCGCCCCTGCGGGTCGCGGCACTCCACCATCACGCACTCGCCGTCCGCGGGGTCGCCCAGCCGGCCCAGGGCCACCGAGAAGCCGCGCTCACTGGCGTGCCGTCGCCAGGCGTCGGCGAGATGGGCGAGATCCGCCATCTCGTCGCGGGGGATGTCGCGGTGGCGGCGTACGACGGCGGTGTAGCCGGCGTCGCGGATCAGCCCGTGGGCCTCGCGCAGCGGACGCAGCGCCTCGCCGCCGTCCGGGCCGTGCGCTCCTGTCGTGGACGTGCCCAGGTACGTTCCGGCGAACGCGGCGACGTCGACCACCGCCTCGTCGCCGAAGTCCAGCGACTTCAGCCCGGCCCGTTCGTAGACCGCGGCGGCGCCCCCGCCGGTCCCGGTGACCCCCGGGATCCAGGCGTGCTGACGGGCGTCGGCCAGCCAGCCGTCGATCGCCGCCGGCCACTCCTCGCGGTCACCGATCGGATCGCCGGAGGCCAGCGCGACCCCGTTCACCACCCGGTACAGCACGGCGGCCCGGCCGCCGGGTGACCAGCTCACCGACTTGTCGCGGCGCAGGGCGAAGTACCCGACCGGATCGTGTTCGCCGTGCGCGGCGAGCAGTTCGCGCAGTCGCTGCTCGTCCGCCGGCTGGAGCCGGGCGCGGCCGCGCGGGGAGCGGAAGAAGGCGAGCAGCACCATCAGCATCAGCGTGACGCTCAGCAGGTTGATCGCGAGGTCGGTCCAGGCGGGCACGGCGATCTCGGGCAGGTCGAACAGGCTGGAGACGGTGAGCACACGCAGCACGGCGTAGTGCAGGCAGGCGCGCCAGCTCGCGGGCGGCGGGGCGTCGGTGGCGTGCACCAGGACGGTGCCCAGGCCCACCGTGACGACGCTGCCGATCAGCAGCGACACCAGTCCGAGGGCGACGTTGCCGCGCTCGCCCCGCACGTTGAACGCCCGGCGGGACACCGCAAGCGCGAGGGCCAGCAGCACGGTGAGCCCGAGGGAGATCCAGTTGAAGGGGTGTGCGCGGGCCTCCGGCAGCAGATCCAGCGCCAGCAGGCACAGCGCCAGGTACCCCCAGACCAGCGTGACGGCGACGATCCAGGACGCGCGCTTGCGGCGGCGCAGCGTCACCGCGAGCAGGAAGGCCAGGACGGCGCCGGTGAAGCCCGGGCTCAGCAGGAAGGCGGTGAAGAACTCCCCGTTGGTGGCCCGGTGCACCCGCTCGCGGAACGGCGCGATCAGCCCGGTCAGCACGTTGACCACGGCGGCGGTCCGCAGGTACCAGACGGCGACCGCCGCGCCCGGCTGCTGCAGCGGCCGCAGCCACACCTCGATCCGGGACGGCGGGATGTCGACGACCGTCGGGCGGGGCACGGGGACGCTCTCGGACTTCGACTTCAGGTGCGGGGCGCCCGCGACGGCGTCCATCAGCCTGGTCTTGAACGCCACCAGCCGCCGGTGGACCCGGTCCTCGCGGCGCTCGGAGCGGGCCAGCCGCCGGGGCCGGGAGTGGTAGCGCCAGCGGGACCAGGGGCTGGCCGGGCGGGCCAGCCGCAGCGCCCCGATGATCGCGACCGGCGGCATCATCACGCCGATCAGCCCCGTCCACACCTTGCCCTTGATCAGGCAGATGACCACGAAGCCCAGCAGGACCGCCGCGACACCGATCTGCTCGCCGTTGATCCCGCCGACGAAGCCGCCCAGCGGGGCCTCCCCGATGAGCAGCAGACCGATCACCGCGACAGCGAGGATCACCGCGTCCACGGACTTGCGGCCCTGCTCGCTCCAGTAGACGTCCTCCAGGTGCAGGACGAGGGCGAACTCGTCGAGCACCAGCCCGCAGCCGATGCCGAACAGCACGGCCAGCAGGTTGTGCGCGAGGACGCCGCCGCGTACCGCGAAGGAGCCGATGCCGCCGATGAGCATCATGGCCTGGCCGAAGACGACATGGTGGATGTGCAGTCCGCCCGGGTTGACGTTCCCCGGCCACCAGCTCACGCCGCGGCGGATCATCCGCACGCTGAAGCGGATGAAGAGGAACGAGCCGATCAACCCGACGAGGAGCAGGAACAGCGGTTCGCGACCGTTGTCGACGATCCGCGTCCGGTAGGCGTCGGCCAACCAGTCCCACATGGCGTCACCTCAAACCGGAGTCGGACCCCGGCTCAGGAGCCGGACAGCTGGCGGACCAGCCGTACGCCCTGAGCCGCCGTCATGTGCGGAAGGTACGCCTTGCCGATGGCGCGGGTGATGGTCGGCAGAGCGGCCGGATCGGGGTAGCACATGTACATAGGGTGGTAGTCGGGCTGGAATTTTGCCTTGAACGCGAGCAATGAACGGAAACCGTACACCGGTTCCAGTAGTCGCCCCGACACATCGACCAGCCGCTGGAGCGGCGCCGGGGCCTCGCCGCGGTCCACCCGGGCCATCGGCGCCCCGGACAGGCTGATGAACTCCGCGCCCTCCTCCTTCAGTCCGAGCGCGGAGGAGGCGATCAGGAACTCCATGACGCCGCGGAAGCCGGTGGAGCGGCGCCGCATGAAGTCCAGTGTCCAGCCGATCGGCTCGCCGTCCCGGTAGACCGGCATCCAGCTGGTGATGCCGTGGATGGTCCGGTCGGCGTCCAGCGCGATCAGACAGCGCACCTCGGGGTCGTCGAGTTCGTCGAGGCCGCCGAGGGTGAAGCCCATCTCGGGCAGGCCCTTGTCGGCGACCCACTCCTCGGAGATGGCCCGGATCTGCTCGGTGAGCGCCAGCGGCGCGTCCGGGAAGCGCCACCACTCGGCGGTGATGCCGGCCTTGCCCGCCTTGTTGAGCGCGGTGCGGACGTCCTGCCACTTCTTGCCCTTGAACTCCAGACCGGCCAGCGGTACGACGGTGTCCTCGGCGACCTGCAGGGACTTCCAGCCGAGCGCCTCGGCGGCCTGCCGGGACTCCTCGTTGACGCTGTAGAAGCACGGTGACCAGCCGCGCGCGTCGCAGAACGCGGCGAACTCGCCCACCGCGCGCTGCCGGGCCGACGGCTCCCCGAAGGGGTCACCGGTGGTCAGCGCGATGGTGGAGAGCACCCGGTAGGCCACGCCCGCGTCGCCGCCGGGGGACGTCCAGTAGTGGTTGCCCTCCCAGGTGGACAGGTACGAGAGCGTCGAGCCGCCGTGCTCGGTGAGGATCGAACGGGCCCGCCGGGCCTGCTCGTCGGAGGCCCGCAGCCGGTTGCTGCGGAAGACCACCAGCAGGGAGACGAGCGCGACCAGCCAGGGCACCAGACCGCAGTACTCGTACAGCCAGTGGGCGCCCGAGCCGACCGGGATGGGGCCCTGGTCGGCGAGGTCGCTGTAGATGGGCGGCAGGAAGACGGAGACGAGCCCCTGGCACAGGAAGGAGACGGTGGCGACGGGGTAGAACTGGTCGCGGATCGCGTAGGCGGTGCCCACGTAGACGGCCGCGACGGCCAGCACGCTGCCGCCGACGGCCAGTGCGATCCTGCGGACCGAGGTGCGCGGCAATCGCAGTTGGAAGCGGCTCCTGGTGACGACCAGCAGGACGATCGAGGCGGCGGGCAGCAGGAGCTGCTCGATGCAGGCGCGGATCAGCCAGCTCCGGTCGTCCCTGCCCTCCGGGGTGCTGAGGTCCAGCGAACCGAGGAAGTCCACCATCTCGTAGAGAACGATCGCCATCAGCGCCAGGTTGACCACGATGGCGAGGATCCAGGCCAGCCGCCGGCCGCGCCGTAGTCCTTCGGCGAGGACGAGCAGCAGCAGTGCGGGCATGACCGTCATCAGGATCGCGGGGGAGTCGTAGAAGTGCTCCTCGGCGTGGATCTGATGGCAGGCCCGCACCGATTCGGCGCAGGCGTCCTGGACGGCCTGGGCGTCGGGGTGCGAGGTGACGAGCAGATCGCGGAAGGTGGCCAGCGGGCCGAGCGCGTCGGGCGAGAGCATCGTCAGCGCCGGGCCGATCGCGGCGGCGGCGATGAACAGCCCGACCAGCACCCGGGTTTCGGAGTGCGAAGCACCGGTCGGCCGGTGCGGCAGCCGGTGCCAGAACACCGCTCCGACGGCCAGGCCGATCACCCCGCCGGTGACCTGCAGGACGTCCAGCAGGGTGCCCAGGTACAGCGCGAGGACCAGCACCACCGCGGCCAGCAGCAGGCGCACCCGGCGCCGCCACAGCGCCGTCATCGTTCCGCTCACCGTGAAGGCCACCCCCGCCACGGCGACCGTGGGGCCGACCGCCGCCTCCAGGGAGAGCAGTTCGAGCCAGTCGTCGCCGGCCAGGTCGCCGAGCTTGGCCAGGCCCACCCCGAGCAGGGTGCCGGCCACCTGGGCGGCAACCAGTGCCAGCACGGTGCGGGCGGAGCCCATCCGGCGCTCCGCCAGGGTGCCGAGCACGGCGAGCGCCACGGTGCTGATCAGATACATGTCGAGGCTGGAGCACCACAGGCCGGAGCTGAGCGGGGTCCACCAGTGGCCCTCGGCGAGGGTCTCCCAGCCGACGCCGACGGCGTCGAACAGCTGGTCGTCCGGGCCCCTGCGCAGCGATCCGGTGGCCGCGCCGGTGATCCACAGGGCGGCGATCAGGGTCACGGTGACGGGTGCGTGCCGTAGTTGCCCGGCGCCGCGCCGGATGGTGGCCGCCCAGGATCGCCACCGGCCGGGCGGCTTCGGCGTACTGGGCCCGGCCGGCTCCGGGCCGTCGGGGAGTTCCCGCGCCTGCGCCTGCGTTTCGGTCATCGGTGCAGTCCCGTCAGCCGCTGGATGGGGAGGTCAGATGGGTGACGCCGCCGAGCCAGGCCAGCCCCACGCCGAGGGCGGGCCGCCAGACCGCCCAGCTGTGGCCGCCGGGCAGCTCCTTGTAGGTGACGTTCATCCCGGCCTTGCGGGCCGCCGCGTACGCGTCCCGCTGCTGCGGCCGGTAGGTGCCGTCGGAGGAGCCGACGATGAACAGGCCGTTGGTGCCGGGGAAGGACTTCTTCCGCATGATCTTCAGCGGGCTGATGGCGTCGTAGGCGGCCGAGCTGCCGCCGAACAGCTCGTCGACGGTGTGCTGGTGGCCGCCCAGGGTCGGTTCGCGCTGCCCCGAGATGTCGACGAACGACCCGAAGAGTTCCGGGGCGGTGACGGCCAGCTGCAGCGAGCAGGTGCCGCCGAGCGAATAGCCGCCCGCCGCCCAGGACCCGGGTGCGGCCGCGACCTGGAGGTTGGCCCTGATCCACGCCGGTACGTCCTGGGTGAGGTAGGTGTGCACCTTGCCGCGTTCGGAGTCCACGCAGATGGTGTTGTTCAGCGGCGAGTGCAGGGTGTCGACGGAGACCGCGACCGGCGCCAGCCCGTGGTGCTCGGCGGCGTACGCGTCCATGGTCTCGGCCAGCTGCCCGGAGTCGAGCCAGTCCTGCGGCGATCCGGGCTGACCGGGCATCAGGACGATGACGGGGAGCAGCGCGCGCGGATTGGTCCGGTAGGCGGGCGGCAGATAGACCCAGGCGTCGCGCGCGTCGAAGCCGGAGACGGTGCCGGGGATCCGCACCTTCGACAGCGATCCCTTGCCGGGCATGTCCGCCGGCGGTTTCCACACCGATTCGAGCGTGCCGCCCACCGGGGTGCGGACGGTGGTGTTCTCCTTGCCGCCGCCGCTGGCCGTCCTGAGGTCGGTGCTCTCCCGGGTCAGCGCGGTCACCAGGGTGCGGAGCCGGGGGTACTGGTCGTAGAACACGTTCACTTGGGAGCACGCGGCGAGCAGGACGAGCAGGCCCGCCAGCAGCGCGGCCAGCCTGATCCGCCAGTGCGGGGTGTAGAAGCAGCGGGCCACGGCCAGGGCGACGCCGAACACCCCGACCCCGATCCACACCAGGACGCCGATCGGCAGTTCGTCGGCGATCAGCCGCCAGGAGTTGTCCTCCAGGTACTGCACGACGAACACCGCGACGGCGGTGCCGAGGGCGATCAGCGGGACGGTGAGGGTCCACCAGGAGCGTTGGCGGACCACGAGCAGCCAGCCGAGCGACAGCAGGCCGATCACGAGCACGATCCAGGGCACGGCGCCGTTGGTCAGCGGCCAGTCCATCGGCCCGCTCATGGCCAGCGGCTGTCGCACAGGGACCTCCCCGGTGACGCGCAGATTCATAAATGACATCAGAAATACCTAAACTAGGACATACTGCATTCACCTGCCAGTGGTGTGCCCCCGGTTCGGCCAACCGGCCGTTCCGGGGGTGGGCGCGCCGGTGGAAGGGGTGGGGGCAACGGGGTGCCGGTGCGTCAGGAGGGTGCGCCGGTTGGGCCGGTCGGCGGGGCCGCCGGGACTCCGTCAGGACGGTTCGGTGGAGCCGGTGAGCCGGGCGTAGACCACGACGTTGCCCAGGTATCCCGCCGCCTTGCTGAACACTCCGCCGCAGGTGATCACGCGCAGTTCGGCGTCCGGTGTCGCGCCGTAGACCCGGTCGGTGGGGAAGTCCTGCTTCTCGTAGACCTCGATGCCGTAGACCGTGAACACGGCGGTACGGCGGTCCGCGCGGTCGATCTCGATCCGGTCGCCCTTGTGCAGCCCGCCCAGCTCGTAGAAGACCGCGGGGCCCTCGCGGGTGTCCACATGCCCGGCCAGTACGGCGGCGCCCGCGGCGCCGGGCGCGGCCCCGCCCGCGTACCAGCCGGCCAGCCCGCGCTCGGACTCCGGCGGGGTCTGCAGATGGCCGGTGGTGTCGAGCCCGAGCCGCATGAGGGGCGCGTCGACCCCGATGGCCGGGACGCGGATCCGTTCGGGGGCGGCGGCGGTCATCGGGGCCGCGCGCGGCGGCAGTGCGACCTCCGTCTGCCCGCCGGCGGCCGGGTTCCGCCCGGCCGCGGAGACCGCCTCGGCCGGGGTGGGCAGCGGCGGTTCCCGCTCCTGCGTGCCGTCGCGCAGCAGCCAGGCGCCGGTCACCACCGTGACCGCGAGGATGCCCGCCGCCATCCGGCCGACGCGGCGCGGCGGCGGACGCCACGCGTCCTCGCGCGCGCCGTCGGGCGCGTCCGGGGGACGGTAGTGCGGCAGCGGCATGCGGGGCCTCCTGGAGACGGTCTCTCCCTGGCCTTGTTACCGCGCCGGGCCGCTCCCGTACCGCTCTCGCACTGCTCCCGTGCCGGCTCGGTACTGGCTCCGTACTGGCCCCGTACATGACGAAAGGCGCCCCTCCCGAAGGAGGAACGCCCAGGTCAACGGTTTCCCGTAGGTGCGCCGCCAGGGACTCGAACCCCGGACCCGCTGATTAAGAGTCAGCTGCTCTAACCAACTGAGCTAGCGGCGCGTGCTGCGAGACAGACATTAGCATCCGCTTCCGGCGGAGTGAAAATCGATATCCCGTTCAGGCCGGGGAGGCCGAGGGAGCCACCGCGGGAGCGGTCGTACGGGCGGCGGCGCGGGCCGCGCGGATGCAGGCCCACAGCAGCACGTCGGGGCCGGGGAGCCAGGGATGACGGGTGTCGGGGGCCACCACCCAGCGCGACGATCCGCCCTCGGTGTCCAGGCCGGTCTCGTCGCCGTACAGCGGCGGCACGGTCACCGCGTCGCCCAGGCCGTGGCACATCAGCGGCGGCACCGAGCGGCTCCACTCCTCCCAGCCCAGCAGCGACGGCAGCCGCTGGGCGGATCCGGGGGCGACCAGCAGCAGCACCCGGCCGCGGTGCACGGCGACCGGCCCGCTTCCGGGACCGGCGGCCCATAACTGCTCCAGCACCCGGCGGCCGAAGAGCGCGGGGAGGTTCACCACGTCGAAGACGGTGCCGCACGGCAGCACGCTGGGCGCGGTCGGGCGGGCGCTCCACAGCGCCTGGACGCTGCGCGGGAAGGCGCTGGCGGAGGCGAGCCAGGCGGCTCCCGCCGGGGTGACGTACGCGGTGTGCGACTGCCGTTCAGGGTCCGTCGGGTCGCCGGCCACGGTGATGTCCGGGTGCCTCCAGGTCTCCCACTGCCATTCGCTCATACACCTAGAGGTACCGGCCGCTCGCGCTGCGTCCATGTGAATCGGACGAATACGGGACAGGAACACCGGTCGTCCGGTACCTTGCGCATCCTGCATATGCCAAAGGGCCGTGGTCGCTTGACACAATCACCCGCGCAGGGCATTGGTTTCGGTCACCGCTCCTGCAGGCGTGTCCCGAACTCGACCATCTTCTTCGCGTAGTCCTCGGTCCAGCCGGACTGCTCCGCGATCGCGGCATACGTCAGCCGGTCGAAGCGCCGGGGATCCGCCAGCTGGGCCGCGGCTATCGCCTGGTACTCCGTCGCCCGGTCGGCGGCGGCGCGGAAGGCCAGCGCCAGCTCCGTGGAGCGCGCCAGCAGCTGCCGGGGATCGTCGAGCGACTCCAGGTCGAAGAAGTGCTCCTCGTCGGCGAGGGCCTGGGCGGGCTCGAAGAGCAGCTCCGCCGGGCGCAGGCGCCGTGCGGGAGCCGGCGGGACAGCGTCGCGCCGGTCGTGAGCCGACTGCGGCTCGGACATGTACCTACCTCCAAGGGATTCGCGCGTTCCATTGTCCCGCGCCCGCGCAAGTGGGCCTCCGGGCCGTCCGAAGTGCCGCCTGAAGTGCGGTTCCGCACCCGTTCCGCACCGTTCCGCACCGGGCTATGTCCGGTACGGGACCCGGTGCTCGTCCAGGTGCGCCAGGACCGCGTGGTTGGCCTCCCAGCCGTCCGGGAACTTCACCGTCACGCCCAGCTGCACCGGTTCCGTCGACGGGTGCTCGTCCAGCAGCCGGGCCACGCCCGCCCGGCACACCACGATGCAGGCGTGCCGGTGCCGGGAGGCGAGCACGCAGAGCCGGCCCGTCTCCAGATGGAACGCCGTCGCGTCCGGGCGGCCGGACAGCGGGTGCAGGAAGACCGTCACGTCGAACTCCCGGCCCTGCAGCCGGTTCGCGGTGTCCACGGCGACACCGGTCACGCCCAGCGCGGTGAGTGCCGACCGCACCGCCGCCGCCTGGTCGCGGTGCGCCGTGCCGACGGCGATCCGGTCCGCGGTCAGCGGCGCCGGCTCCTGCGAGCGCTCGCTGAACGTCACCCCGCCCCGGTCCAGCAGCCGCCGCACCACCTGGGCCACCGCGTGCACCGCCTCCGGATCCGTCCGGGGAGTGTGCCGGGCAGGCAGCTCCAACAGCCCCCAGCCCGACGCGGCCGCCTCGTCCAGCACCTCGTCGGGCCCGGTGCCCTGCGAGGGCACCCCGAACGACAGCCGCCGGACGCCGGGCCCGGTGCCGCTGCGGAACGGCGTGTACGGGTAGAACGCCCGCGACACCAGCGGCGCCGCCGACGCGGGCAGCCGCCACGACACCGGCAGCCGGTGCTGCGGGAGGCCCGGATTGTGCGCCAGCAGCGTCACCACCGCGCTCGCCGACGGGTCGTAGCTCAGCCCCGCCCACTGGTCGGCGCCCACCACGCTGAACGGGTCCAGCTGCCCCGGGTCACCGACGAAGAGCGCCCGCTCGAAGAGCCCGGCGACCTGCAGCAGCGCGTCCGAGCGCATCTGGTACGCCTCGTCGACGATCGCGTGCCGCCAGGGCGACGTCAGATCGGTGGTCTTGACGTACGCCCACTTCGCGGAGGTCGCGATCACCACCTTCTGCTGGGCGAGATCGGCGACCTTCGCGGACTTCACGATCGACGGATGCCGGTCGAGCAGCGGATCGGGCGGTGACTCGCTGCCGTGCAGCCGGCCGATCGCGAGCCCCGGATCGGCGGTCGCCAGCCGGTCCGCGAGATCGTCCACCTGCGCGTTCGTCTGCGCCACTACCATCAACGACTCGCCCGCCGCGGTCAGTTCCCGGGCGGCGCGCACCACGAGCGTCGACTTGCCCGCGCCCGGCGGGGAGTCGACGACGACACCGCGCGACGAGCCGTGCAGCGTGTCGCGCAGGATCGCCTCGGTGACCGCCGCCGCCTCGGCGGCGGGGTCGCGCGGGGCGGGGCGGGCCGGGCCGTGGGGCGGAGAGTCCTCCGTCGTGCGGCTCACAGGAAGTCCTCCACGGTGACGGGATCGGGTGCGGGTGCGGCCGGCGCGGCGGCGGTCTCCGGCGGGCCGCCGTGCGTCCACGGGGTGTCCTCCGGGTCGGGCAACTCCGGTCCGCCGCGCGGCGCGTGCTCGAACAGGGTCCAGCACACGCGGTCGCCGGCCGCGGGCACCGACCCCTCGTCCGGGACCTTGCCCCGGCCCATGCCGTTCAGCAGTCGCACCGTGACCTCACCGGGCGCCGGCCATTCGACGAAGCGCGCCTCCTGGGTCTTCCCCCCGGGAAGCGCGCGGTAGAGCTTCGCGTCGGCGTCGAAATGCGGTACGTCGGCGGTCGCGACGGTTACCAGCGGGCGCGGGCGCGGCACCTTCGCCTCGCTGTACGCCATCACCACGTCGGTGACCTCGCCCGCGAACGCCTCGCCGGACAGCCGCCGCCCGGCCATCACCAGCGGATCGTCCAGCGCCTCCTGCGCCTCCAGCCGCACCTGGGCCGTCTCGCGGCCCATCAGCTTCTGCGCGGCCGCGATGGCGTCGTCACGCTTCGGCTGCGGCGGCTCACCGGCCCGCACCCGGTCCCGGTGGCCGGTGTACGACCAGCGGTCCCGCTTCCAGCGCTCCTCGACATGCCCGCCCTCGGGCAGCGCCCGCAGCAGATCGAGCCCGCGCCACACATCGTCCCAGGTAGGCCGCAACTGGCTCTCGACGAGCGCCCGCACCTCGGCCTCGGCGGCGGACGTCGCGGCGGACCGTTCCTCGCCGGCCGCCCGCGCCGCCGCCCGGGCCGCGTCGAAGCGGGACATCGCGGGGGCCAGCACCGTGTTGTCGAAGGCGGGGTCGGTCGCCGGGCCGGCGGGCGGGCTCAGCAACAGGCCGTCCGGTCCGCGTCCGGTCTCCGCGCGACGGGCCGCGTCCGCGCCGGTCATGCCCTTCGGAGGGGCGATCCAGCCGAGCAGCGCGCCCAGGTGCTGGTCCTCCAGATTGCTCTGGCCGGTCGCCCAGTGCCGCGACAGCAGCTCCGTCATCGACAGCAGCAGCGAGGCGCCGGGGGTGCGGGCGCGCTCCCCGTAGTGCGTCAGCCAGCGGCCGGAGAGCGGCACCCGTGACGGCACCGGATAGGGCTCGTCAGGATTCTCCTCCGCCGTGCGGCGGAACCGGGTGGAGCGGCCGAGCAGCCGGACGTAGTCCGCCGCCGCCGCGTTCGGCACGATGATCTGCGGGGCGTCCGCGCAGACCTCGGACTCCTCGCGGTTCCGCGTCGCCGGTTCGGTCTCCACGTCGTCCGCGTACCGGTCCATGTGCGCGATGACCGTGGTCGCCAGCGCCGCGAGGAAGTCGAACCGCAGGTCCCGGTCACGCGGCTGCGTCACCACCAGCAGGCTCGGTGCCTCCCGGTCGCGGCCCACCAGCGCGCCCAGTGGTGCGCCGACCTCGCCCGCCGTCGTCAGCGGCACGAACACCAGCGGATGCTGCGACAGGTACCGGTGCCGGACCGTCGCCACCGGCTGCGCCCGGCCCGCGACCACGGCCTCGGCCCGCGCCAGGGTCCCGATCAGTGACATGAGGCACCCCCAGCGGTGAGCGCCTCGGCGCGCAGCACGGCGGCGCGGCGCAGCGCGGCGACGGCGGGGTCCGCCGTCTCGGCGCCGGCGGCGTCCGTGCCGAGGGCGGCGGACAGCACGGCCTCGACCGTGGTGAGGGTGCCCAGTTCGCCGCGCAGGCCGCGGCCCAGGGACTCGACGGAGCCGCAGGCACGGGAGCGGTCACGGCAGTGGAAGGACAGCTCGCAGGCGGCCAGGCACTCGGGGGAGTACGCGGCCGGGACCGCCTCGACGGCGGCGGCCAGCTCGGGGGCCGGCCGGGTCGGGGTGCGGCCGTCCTCGGACCAGCGCAGGTCGAACGTGGTGCCGTCCGGCAGTTCGGCGGCGATCTCCTCGATACGGGTCAGCCGGGTCAGCTGCCGCCGGGTCACCGACAGCTGTTTGCGCACATCGACGAACTGGGCCGTCGGCAGGTTCGAGAAGTCCTTGGGGCAGACCAGCAGCACATCGTGCGACACCCGCACGGGGCCCGTGGTCTCCTCCAGCAGCCCGGCCAGCCGCTCCAGCGCCAGCACGTACACCGCGGCCTGGCGGGCGGCGGCGCCCACCTTCACCGGGTCCGCGCTGCCGTCCAGGATCGGGAAGGACTTGACCTCGACGACCGTCCAGGAGCCGTCCGGCGCGACGACCACCGCGTCCGGCTCCAGGTAGGCGGCGGAGCCCGCGACGTCGAGCGCCAGCAGCGGGTGGTCCAGCAGCGTCCAGCGGCCGGCGGAGGTCGCCTCCGCCAGGGCCAGCCGGGTCCTGGCGGTACGGCCCTCAGGGCCGGCGGCCGACAGGTCCGGCAGCAGCGCGCCGCTGTCCTCGGGGGCGCCCAGCAGGCGCAGCAGCTCGGCGCACTCCTCCGCCTTGACCCGGGCCTCGAAGGCATGGCCGCGGGCGAAGGCGAACTGGGACTGCCCGAACGGGGCGGGCGCGCCCAGCACCTGCGCGACCGCGCCCTTGTCGATCCCGGCGGCGTCGAGCAGGGCCCGGCGGCGGCAGCCGGGGTTCGCGGCCAGGGCCGCGAGGGCCCGCGCGTCGAGCGGACGTGGTGACGTGGCCGGTCCGCGCAACTCGGCCAGCCGCTCCCGCAGATAGTGCGTAGTGCTCACCCGCGGAAGTCTCGCACCCGGCTACGACATTCGGCCCTGACCCACGGAAGACCTGCCCGAGGGATCCGATCTGTGCTCGTCCCGGTGGTCGTCGTGAGATCCCGTCCGCGGGGTCGCGACGCCGCTGGGGACGGCGCCGTGCGGCGCCGTTCTGGGAGCCGCCGAGGCCGGGGCCGTCGTCCCGGGGCCGGCAGCGGACGCGGAGGCCGCCACGACCGGGCTGTGGCCCTCCGCGGAGGTGGTGGCACCGGACCGGACGGCCCACCGGGCGCGCAGCGCGTCGACGGCGAGAAGGACCCGCGGGGCCAGCAGGTAGCCGATGCCCATGACGGCCGCACCGGCGACCGCGTCCAGCAGGTAGTGGTTGGCGGTGCCCATCACCACGAACGTGGTGATCAGCGGGTACAGGATGCCCAGCGCGCGCACCAGTGGGGTCCGCCCGTAGCGCCACAGCATGATCCCGCACCACAGCGACCAGCCGACGTGCAGGCTCGGCATCGCCGCGTACTGGTTGGTCAGCCCGCCGAGGCCGCGCGGGGCGCTGGCGTCCTGGCCCCACCAGCCGTAGGAGCCGTACTGCGCCATGGTGTCGATGAAGCCGTGGCTGGAGTCCAGCAGCCGGGGCGGCGCCGTGGGCATGAGGGTGAAGCCGATCAGCCCGATCAGGGTGGAGAGCATCAGCCATGTGCGGGCCGCGCGGTAGTGGGTGGGCCGCCGCCGCCACAGCCACACCAGGATCACGGGCGTCACGAGATAGTGCAGCGAGGCGTACGCGAAGTCCGCGGGGACGCCGATCGCGGCGTACTTCGTACAGATGCCGTTGAGCCAGCGCTCCGGATCGATCCGCATCAGCTCTTCGAGATGCAGGATGTCGATCCCGCTCTCGACGGCGTTGTCCACGTCGCCGCGGACCAGCAGGCGGCCGCACGAGTAGAGGGCGTACACGACGGCGATGAGCGGCAGCTCGGTCCACCAGCGCAGCCGGCCCCGGTAGGCCGAGGCGCGAGGCGCTGTGGCGGTGATCGTCATGCGGCCGTTCTCCCCGTTCTGCGGATGTGGCTCGTTGCGGACCATGTCGTAGGCTCTACCGTACGTCGTACGCTAGACAGCCCGCACATCGCCCCGGAAATTCCTGGCCACACTGCGTTCGTTCCGTGTTCAACATCTCTTGGTCGGGTATGCGTGCGGGAAGACGCCCGGGGCGCCCTCCCAGGTTGCTCTCCGCGAGAAGTTAGAGAATGGCATGACCGTCACCCAGTCGGCCCGCGCCCCCCGGCGCCGCGCTCCGCGCAACACGCTCAATCCGGACAGAATCCTTGACGCAGCGGTCGTCCTGCTCGACCGTGACGGCGCCGAGGCGTTCACCATGCGCGCCCTCGCCGCGCAGCTCGGCGTCGGCACGATGGCCGTCTACTCGCACTTCCGCAGCAAGGAAGAGATCAGCGACGCCGTCGCCCAGCGGCTGCTCAGCGAGGTCGAGCTGCCCGCCGTGGGCGAGGCCGCGGGCGTCGCGGACGCCCGCGAGCAACTGCGTGAAGTATGCCGCAGTGTCTTCCGGCTCTTCGCGGAGCACCCGTCGGCCCTGCAGCTGCTGACCACCCGGCCCATGCGCGGCGACGAGGCCATCGCCGTCATCGACCGGATGCTGGGCCTGCTGCGCGCCGCCGGCCTCGACCGGGTCGACGCCGCGCGCGCCCACGTCGCCCTCATGCAGTACACGGTCGGCTCCGCGCTGTGGAACGTCCGCCGGGACCGCGCCCTGTGCGAGGACGGTCTGCGCGACCGGGTACGCGCCCGGCTCGCCGACCTCCCCGCCGACCGCTACCCCGCGCTCACCGAGCTCGTCCCCGAGCTCGCCATCGCGCAGGACGCGGGCATGGCCCAGTACGAGCTCGGCCTCGACGGACTGCTGACCGGCCTCATCGGGCCGGGCGCCCGGAGTGCGCGATGATGGAGTGATCTCCATTACGTAGTGAAAGGTCCCTCCGCATGGCTCCGCGCATCCTTCTGGTCCGTCACGGCCAGACGGAGTGGTCCCTCTCCGGCCGCCACACCGGCCGCACCGACATCCCCCTCACCGACGAGGGCCGCCGCACCGCCCGGCTCCTCGCCGAACGGCTGCACGGCGCCCCCTGGGACGGACTCCCCGGCCTCGAGGTCCGCACCAGCCCCCTCGTCCGCGCGAGCGAGACCGGCGAACTCACCGGCTTCGGCGACCGCGCCAAGCCGTGGGACGCCCTCATGGAGTGGGACTACGGCGCCTACGAAGGGCTCGTCCCCGACGAGATCGCCGAGCGCGAGCGCGCGGCGGGCCGGCCCGAGTGGAACATCTGGCGGGACGGGGTGGTGGGCGGCGAGTCCCTCGCGGAGGTCGCGGAGCGGGCGGACGAGGTGGTGGCGTGGGCGCGGTCGGCGGAGCGGGATGTGCTCGTCTTCGCCCACGGGCACTTCTTGCGGACGCTGGGGGCGCGGTGGTTGGGGTTGGACCCGTCGTTCGGGGCTTCCATCCGGCTGGATCCGGCGTCGCTGTCGATTCTGGGGTGGGCGTACGGGGACCCGGCGGTGGAACGCTGGAACGACACGGGGCACCTCGGGTGACGTGGGAACTGCCCCGCCGCAGGCACTGACGTACCCGCACTCCGACCGCAGGTGGGTCCTGGAACCTCCGCCGGAGGCGGTCAGCGCTGGCGGTTGAGGAAGTCGGCTACCGCCGTCGTCCGGTGGTGGGGGCGGAGGCGGGTGGCTGTGGTGTCCAGGAGGGCTCGTACGCGGGAGGACTGGACGCGGCCGAGGAGGTCGAGGACGCGGGAGCCCGCGGCGGCGGCCTCGTCGGGGCGGTCGCCGGCGGCCAGGTTTGCGGACAACTCGGCGCCGTAGAGGGCGATGTTGCGGGTGAAGTGCGGGTCCTGGAGGCTGACCGCGCGGCGGGCGGAGTCCGCGGCGCGGCGGTGGTCGCCGAGCGCGGACCAGGACTGGGCCTCCAGGCCCGCGAGTTCGGCCTCGCCGAAGAACGTCATCCACTGCGGGTCGGCGTCGGACGGGCCGCGCCCGAAGAGTGACTGGGCGCGGGACAGCGCGCGTTCGCATCCGGAGCGGTCGCCGAGTCCCGCGCGGCCGCCCGCTTCGCGCAGCGCGAGCAGGGAGAGCAGCCGCGGTGAGGCGAGGCGCCGGGCGGCGGCCTGGGCGGCCTGCGCGGCCCGGACGGCCTCGTGCGGCCGGCCCGCGTCGCGGGCGAGGAAGGCGGTGTTGCAGAACGCGTGGGCCTCCAGGGCAGCGTCGCCCGACACGCGGGCCGTGGCGAGCGCCTCGGCGTAGTAGGAGCGGGCGTCGGTGAACCGGCCGGAGTCGTGGGCCAGCCATCCGACGGAGACGGCGAGTTCACCCGCTCCGGCGTACAACCCGTCGGCCACGGACTGGCTGTAGGCGCCCTCGTCGAGCAGCCGGTAGGCGGTGCGCAGGGCCTGGCCCGCCTGTTCGTACAGGCCGTCCGCGCCGTGCCGGTCGTCGTGCAGCCGGATGTGCCGCACGGCTTCCTCGACGGCGTGGACCTCGCCGACGCCGACCCGGCCGGCGGGTGGGTGCACGGCGGAGCCGGACACCAGGGCGGTCGCGATGACGGCGGGGCCGCCGGTCATGAACACGCGACGCAGCACGTCGCTCTCCTCGAACTCGAATTCGTACGTATCCAGCGGTGGCGCGCCGCCGCGTCTGCCCCGTACCGCTTCGCGCGGGGCGAAGCCCAGGTCGCCCAGCGAGCGGCCGGGGAACATATGGCGGAACACCCGCTCGTAGGCGTAGTTGGGGCACCGGATCTCCCCGGCCTCCACCCGCCCGATGTACCGGGCGTCGCAGCTGACCTGCTCGCCGATCTCGCGGGCGGAACGGCGTACCGCCGCAGCGAACTCGTTGGGGGAACGGTCTCCGCGCAACTGCCGGAAGGCCGCGTTGGCCATGGTGGCGGTTCGGGCTGGATCGGGGCTTGAGGACGGTGAAGCCATGGCGGACTCCTGGTGCGGACGGCGCGACGACGGTACCCGCTGTGACGGGGCAGATACCGAGGGTTTGCCTACAAAACGGATATCTCACCCGTGATCCGCCATGAAATGCCACCCCTTGCGGCGTTAGCGGGGCGTAGCTGTTGACAGGGAGGCGCGTTGTACTCCTCGTAAGGGCGGTGCTGCGTCCGCCCGCGAGGAGGGTTCCCCTTGTTGGACACCGATCGGCACGAACCGAGCCCGGAGCGGAGCGAGATGCCGCCGGCGACGCCGCCGTGCGATCTCGTCACCGTCCCGACCCAGCAGGGCCTGGAGGCCGTCGACATCCTGCGGCTGCGGACCGGCGTCGGGCCGGTGCTGCACGACGACGCGGGGGACGGCATCGGGTTCCTGGTGCCGCAGGGCACCGCGGACGGCTGGGACCTGCCCGGCAGTTCCTGTACGCGGAGCAACGGCCGCGGCTTCTCGATCGGCGCGGAGCCGTCGGAGGCCGGTTCCGGCTGGCTGGTGCCGCCGGACAGCGGGCCCGGCCGGATCACCGCCACCGACCCGGCCGTCCTGCGGGCGGCGCTCGGTGAGGCGGCCCGCACGATCAGGCTGGCCGGCGGCGTCTGACGCCGGCTGCTTGCTGGCCGATACTGGTCGGGTGGCAGGTAAGAAGCAGGGCGGAAGGGCGCAGGCCCGCGAAGCGGTCGGCGCCGTGGTCGACGGCGGGCAGGCCGAGCTGGTCCCGGACCGGGAAAGGCCGCACGGCTGGACGCTGCTCATCGACGGCGCACCGCAGTCGCACGTCGACCTCGACGACCCGTCGTACCTGGACTTCTCGTACCAGCGCAGGCTGGGCCACATCATCGACCTGGTCGCGCCCCCGGGGCGCCCGCTGCAGGTGCTGCACCTGGGCGGCGGCGCGCTCACCCTGGCCCGGTACACCGCCGCGACCCGGCCGCGCTCCACCCAGCAGGCCGTCGAGATCGACGGTCCGCTCGTCGAGCTGGTCCGCCGTGAACTGCCGTGGGACCGGACCTGGCGGATCAAGGTGCGGGGCGGGGACGCCCGGGCGGGGCTGGGGAAGGTCCCGGACGGCTGGGCCGACCTGGTCATCGCCGATGTCTTCGGCGGCGCCCGCACTCCCGCGCATCTGACCAGCGCCGAATTCCTGCACGAGGTCAGGCGCGCGCTGCGGCCCGGCGGTTTCTACGCGGCCAACCTCGCCGACGGCGGCGCCCTCGGCTTCCTGCGCGCCCAGATCGCCACCGCGCGGTCGGCGTTCGCCGAGGTCTGTGTGTCCGCCGACCCGGCGGTGCTGCGCGGCCGCCGTTTCGGCAACGCCATCCTGCTCGCCGCCGACGTCGAGCTGCCGCTCGCCGAGCTGACCCGGCGGGTCGCCTCCGACCCGCACCCCGGCCGCGTCGAACACGGCCGCCCGCTGGCCGACTTCGCCGGCGGCGCGGCCCCGGTCACCGACGCGACGGCCGCCCCGTCCCCGGCCCCGCCGGAGTCGGTCTTCCGCTGAACCGGAGATCCGGACGACAGGCCCTAATTCTTGTACATCTCCACCACGGGCGGGTGGCCGTTCCAGGTGCAGAAGACCGACGAGGTGGTGGTTCCGCTGGTGAAGTCCACCCGGATCCATTCGTCCAGCTTCCAGACCTTCATCTCCCAGCCCTCGTCGGGGGTGGCCGAGACGAGGGTGGCCGAGGCCGGCCCGAGGTCGAGCACGACGCGGCCGCCGGTGACCTTGTAGGCGTGCACATTGCCGGTGGTGTTGCTGGTGGAGGCGTCGTGCGAGGTGCCCGGGGGCTTCTCCGGCGGCGGGGACGGCGCCTTCGTCGCGGGCTTGGTGGTGGGCGGCACGGTCGGTGCGGGGGACGTCGTGGACGGCACCGGCTTCGGCCGGTGCGTGGAGGAGGCCACCGGCCGCGCCGAGGAGCCGGCGACGGCATCGGAGACCGGGAGCGCGCGCGGTGGATCGTAGGCGGTACCGGCGAGCACGGAGTGCACTCCGAACCACGACATCGTCACCGCGGCTGTGGTCGCGAGCGTCCAGGCCCCGGCGTGAAGCAATCCTCGTTGCATCGGCACATCCTGCCGTACGCGCGGCAGGTCCGGGCGCGGAGGGCGGTAAACGGACGGAGGGGTACCGGGTCCCCCGGATGGGCTACCGTGCGGGCCATGGCAAGTGTGCTCGTGGTCGAGGACGACCAGTTCGTGCGCTCCGCCCTCATCCGGCACCTCACCGAGGCGGCCCACACCGTACGCAGTGTGGGCACGGCTCTTGAGGCGCTGCGCGAGGTGGCGCAGGTCGGTTTCGACGTCGTGATCCTCGATCTCGGCCTCCCGGATCTGGACGGGTCGGAGGCGCTGAAGATGCTGCGCGGGATCACCGATGTCCCGGTGATCATCGCCACCGCCCGTGACGACGAGGCGGAGGTGGTCAGGCTGCTCAACGCGGGCGCCGACGACTATCTCGTCAAGCCGTTCTCGGTCGAGCATCTGTCCGCCCGGATGGCCGCCGTGCTGCGCCGGGCGCGCGGCCGGGAGGCCGCGCCTGACGAGACCGCGCGGCTCGCGGTCGGCGGGCTGCGGATCGATGTGCGCAGGCGGCAGGCGGAGCTCGACGGGATGACGCTGGACCTGACCCGCCGCGAGTTCGACCTGCTGGCCTTTCTCGCGTCGCGCCCCGGTGTCGTCGTGGCCCGCAAGGAACTGCTCGCCGAGGTGTGGCAGCAGTCCTACGGCGACGACCAGACCATCGACGTCCATCTGTCCTGGCTCCGTCGCAAACTGGGCGAAACGGCCGCCCGGCCGCGGTATCTGCACACGCTGCGCGGCGTCGGGGTGAAGCTGGAGCCACCGGCATGAGATGGCTGCTCGTCAAGGTGTGCCTGGCGGTGACCGCGATGGTCGTCGTCGCGTTCGCCGTACCGCTGGGCCTGGTGGTCAAGGAACTGGCCCGCGACCGGGCCTTCTCCAACGCCGAACGGCAGGCCGCCGCGATCGGTCCCGCGCTGGCCATCACCACCGACCGCGTCCAGCTGGAACGGGCGCTCGCCTCCACCCAGGCGGGCGCGGACGGCCGGATGGCGCTGCATGTGCCGGCCACCGCCGGCACCGCCCCGGTGGAGATCGGCAGGCACCGCTCCTCCGCCGCCGCGATGGACGCCGCGTCCAGCCGCGGCCGGGCCTCCACCGTCGCGGTCGGCGGCGGGTACGCGCTGCTGCAGCCGAACGCGGTCAGCTCGGGCACGGTCGCGGTCGTCGAGGTCTTCGTCCCGGACAGCGACATCACCCGGGGCGTCGCCACCGCGTGGATCGTGCTGGCGGCGGTCGGCATCGGCCTGATCGTCGGCTCGGTGGCCATCGCCGACCGGCTCGGCACCCGGATGGTGCGGCCCGCCGGCCGGCTGGCGAACGCGGCGAACGCGCTCGGCCGCGGCGACCTCGGCGTACGGGTCTCGGAGGCCGGGCCGTCGGAACTGCGCTCGGTCGCGGTCGCGTTCAACGCCATGGCCGACCAGGTCGTCCAACTGCTCGCCAACGAGCGCGAACTGGCCGCCGACCTCTCGCACCGGCTGCGCACCCCGCTCACCGTGCTCCGGCTCAACGCCGCCTCGCTCGGGAACGGGCCCGTCGCCGAGCAGACCCGCGAGGCCGTCGCGCAGCTGGAGCGCGAGGTCGACACGATCATCCGTACCGCGCGCGAACAGCAGATCACCGCACCGGTCATGGCCGGCTGCGACGCCGCCGAGGTGATCCGTGAACGGATGGCGTTCTGGTCCGCCCTCGCGGAGGACCAGGGGCGTGAGGCGCGCACGGCGGGCGTGGACCGGCCGGTCCGGGTGCCGGTGGCGCGCGGTGAGCTGGCCGCCGCGCTCGACGCGATGCTCGGCAACGTCTTCCGGCACACCCCGGAGGGCACCGCCTTCGCCGTGGACGTGCACAACGGCGAGGACGCCGTGATCGTGCTGGTCTCCGACGCCGGTACCGGCATCCGGGACCCCGCGGCCGCGCTGCGCCGCGGTCAGGGCGACGGCGGGCCGGGCTCGACGGGCCTTGGCCTGGACATCGTGCGCCGGGTCGCCGAGTCCACCGGCGGCGACATCGCCATCGGCCACTCCGTGCTCGGCGGCACCGAGGTCCGGGTCTGGCTGGCGCTGCGCCCCGGCTCCGGCGCATCCGGCCGGGGTCACCGTGTGCCACGCCGCCGTCGCAGACCGGGACAGAAGTCCACCGCCAGTGGTCTGAACCTTTAACCCGCTCCGATGCCGTCCTTAAGGGCGCCATAAGAACCCCAACCCCCGCTGTGGTCAGGGCTTTTGTCCGTTCCGCCCGCGCTAGCGTCGTGCCGCACCCCGCCCCCCACGAAAGGCAGGCCGGTATGGCCAGCACGCATCGCCGTCGACCCGGGTTCACGACCAAAGCGATCGGTGGCCTCGTCGCCGCGGGTGTCGTGGCGGGAGGCGCCTTCGCGCTGGCCGGGTCAGCGAGTGCCGCCCCGGTCGGCGCCGCCTACACCAAGACGAGCGGCTGGACCGGTGGCTACACCGGGCAGTACGAGATCACGAACTCCTCGGACAAGGCGTTGTCCGGCTGGACCCTGTCGTTCGACCTGCCGGCCGGCACCACGCTGAGCTCGCTGTGGAACGGCAGGTTCACCGCGAACGGCCAGCACATCACCGTGAAGCCGGAGGGCTGGAACGCCACCGTGGCGCCCGGCGCGAAGGTCGACGTCGGCTTCGTGGCGGCGTCCGGCGGCACCGCCGCGGACCCGGTCAACTGCCTGATCAACGACGCCAAGTGTTCGGTGGACTCCGGCCCGACCGCCACCCCCAGCGGCCGTCCGACCGTGACCGCGAGCCCGACCGCCTCGCCCACCCCGACGAAGACCGCGTCGCCGACCCCCACGAAGACCAGCACGCCGACCCCCACCCCCACCAAGACCGGCGGCACCACCCCGGTCGCCGGCGCGGGCTTCTCGCCGTACATCGACACCTCGCTGTACCCGGCCTTCGACATGGTCAGCTCCGCGAAGAGCACCGGCGTCAAGCAGTACAACCTCGCCTTCATCACCTCCGGCGGCGGCTGCACCCCCAAGTGGGGCGGTGTGACGGACCTCGGCTCCGACGCGGTGGCCGGCCGGATAGGCGCGCTGCGGGCGGCGGGCGGCGATGTCCGCGTCTCGTTCGGCGGGGCCTCGGGCTCCGAACTGGGCACGGCCTGCACCTCGGTCGGCGATCTGACGGCCGCGTACGGCAAGGCCGTCGACCAGTTCAAGCTGACCAAGGTCGACTTCGACATCGAGGGTGGCGCGCTCCCGGACACCGCGTCCAACAGCCGCCGCGCGCAGGCCATCGCCGCGCTCCAGAAGAGCCACAGCGGACTGGACGTCTCGTACACCCTCCCGGCGATGCCGACCGGTCTGACGCAGGACGGCATCAACCTGCTGGCCGACGCCAAGAAGAACGGCGTGAAGATCTCGGCCGTCAACATCATGGCGATGGACTACGGGCCCGCGTTCAACGGCGACATGGGCCAGTACGCGATCGATGGCGCCACGGCGACGCAGGCTCAGGTGAAGAGCGTGCTCGGCCTGTCGGACGCGGCCGCCTGGAAGGCGGTGGCGGTCACCCCGATGATCGGTGTGAACGACGTCAACACCGAGATCTTCACGGTGGACGACGCAACGCAGCTGGTGGACTTCGCCAAGTCGAAGGGCCTGGGCTGGCTGTCGATGTGGTCCTCGACGCGTGACAAGCAGTGCCCCGGCGGTGCGAAGAACTTCGCCGATGCGAGCTGCAGCTCGATCGTCCAGGGCGATCTGGCCTTCACCAAGGCGTTCGCCTCCTTCGGCTGATCGCACGGCCGACCGCAGGACGCAGCGGCCCACCGGCGGGGGTTCCCGCCGGTGGGCCGCTGCCGCGTGAAGTGGTGTCGACGGCACCCTCGAACCCCCGCACCACCCCGCGTCTCTTACGGAGCGTCAGGCTCCGTGATCTCACCCGTGCGCGCGACCTGGGCGTACCAGTGGGCGCTGGATTTCGGGATGCGGTTTTGGGTGGCGTAGTCGACGTAGACGGCGCCGAATCGTTTGCTGTAGCCGTAGGACCATTCGAAGTTGTCCATGAGTGACCACAGGAAGTAGCCGCGGACGTCGGCGCCGTCGGCCATCGCGCGGTGTACGGCCGCGAGGTGTCCGCGCAGGTAGTCGATGCGCCGTGGGTCGTTGACGGTGCCTTCGGGGGAGACGTAGTCGTCGAAGGCGGCGCCGTTCTCGGTGACCATCAGTGGCAGGCCGGGGTTCTCCTGGGCGGTGCGGCGCAGCAGGTCGTACAGTCCGCTGGCGTCGACGGCCCAGCTCATCGCGGTGGTTTCGCCGGGTGGGAGGTGGAAGGCGACCTGTTCGGAGCCGGGCCAGGGGGAGTGCGCGCTGGCGCCGTGGCCGTCGAAGCGGGCGGCCTCGGTCCCGTCGGGGGCGGGCTGCGGGCCCGAAACGACGGTGGGCGTGTAGTAGTTGATGCCCAGCAGGTCGATGGGGCGGGAGATCTCGGCGAGGTCGCCGTCCCGTACCAGGGTCTGCCAGTCGACGAGGTGCGCGGTGTCGTCCAGCAGGTCCTCCGGGTACCCGCCGTGCAGGATCGGGCCGGTGAAGATCCGGTTGCCGACGGCGTCGATCCGGCGTGCCGCGTCCAGTGCCGCCGTCGAGCCGTCGAGCGGGCGCACCTGGTGGAGGTTGAGGGTGATCGAGGTCCGCGCGGTGGCGGGGAGTGTGGAGCGCAGGACCCCGATCGCCCGGCCGTGGGCGAGATTGAGATGGTGGGCCGCCTTCAGCGCGGCGTCCGGTTCGGTGCGGCCGGGGGCGTGGACGCCGGATCCGTAGCCGAGGAAGGCGGAGCACCAGGGTTCGTTGAGGGTGGTCCAGTACGGGATGCGGTCGCCGAGTGCGCCGGCCATGATCGCGGCGTAGTCGGCGAAGCGTTCGGCGGTGTCGCGCACCGTCCAGCCGCCGACGTCCTCCAGATCCTGCGGCAGATCCCAGTGGTAGAGGGTCGCGACCGGGGTGATGCCCTTGTCGAGGAGCTCGTCGGCCAGCGCGCGGTAGAAGTCCAGGCCGCGTTGGACGGCGGGGCCGCGGCCGGTGGGCTGGACCCGCGACCAGGAGATGGAGAAGCGGTAGGCGCCCAGGTGGAGGCCGGACATCAGGGCGACATCGTCGCGGAACCGGTGGTAGTGGTCGGCCGCGATGTCGCCGGTGTCGCCGTTGTGGACCCGGCCCGGAGTGTGGCTGAAGGTGTCCCAGATGGAGGGGGTGCGGCCGTCTTCGGCCACGGCGCCCTCGATCTGGTACGCGGCGGTGGCCGCGCCCCAGACGAAGCCGGGCGGGAAACGGAGCAGACCGGCCGGTGCGGCCTCGGTCTCGGTCTCGGATCGGACAGCGGTCATACGGGGGCACTCCCAAAAGGTGAGCGGGACAGGTGCGGGCGTAGGGCTTCGGGAGGTCAGCTCTTGACGGCGCCGGCGGTGATGCCGCCCACGATGTGTTTGCCGAGCAGCGCGAAGACCAGCAGCAGCGGCACGGTCGCGATCAGCGCGCCGGTCAGCACCACCGCGTGGTCGATGGTGTGGTCACCGGAACCGAGCCCGGCCAGCGCCACCTGCACGGTGGGGTTCTGTTGGTTCAGTGCGATGAACGGCCAGAAGAAGTCGTTCCAGGACTGGACGAAGACCAGCATCCCCAGCACCGCCATGGCCGGCCGCGCGATCGGGAAGACCACGTGCCACACGATCCGCAGGCTGTGCGCCCCGTCCACCCGGGCCGCCTCGATCAGCTCGATGGGCAGCGCCTCGGCCAGGAACTGCCGCATGAAGAACACCCCGAACGCCGCCACCAGCGACGGCAGGATCACCGACTGCAGCCGGCCCACCCAGCCCAGATCGGTGATGATCTGGTAGAGCGGGATCACGCTGAGCTGCGGCGGGATCGTCATCGTCGCCACCACCAGGGTCAGCAGCCCGTTGCGGCCCCGGAAGCGCAGCTTCGCGAAGGCGAAGCCGGCCAGCGTGGCGAACAGCACCGTGCTGAGCGAGACGAACCCGGCCACGATGGTGGAGTTGATCAGCGCCTGGCCCATGTGGACCTGGTCCCAGGCGATCTTCAGGTTGTCGATCAGATGGGAGCCGGGCAGCAGCTCGGTCGGCGGCTGCACGATCTGGGTGTCGGTGCTGGAGGCCGCGACCACGGTCCAGTACAGCGGGAAGAGCGAGACCAGCGCCGCGACCACCAGGACCACGTACGTGACGGGCCCGGCGTGGTCCTGCCGTCCGGCGCGGGCCGAGAAGCGCCGCCGTTTGGGCGGGGCGGGAGTGGGCCCTGACCGGTGCGCGGCCCGTTCCGCGACTGCGTGTGCCATGAGGTCAGCCCCCCAGCTTCCTGCGGTTGACCCGCGTGATGATCAGTTGGACGGCGCCCACGAGCAGCAGGATCAGGAGCATCACCCACGCGACGGCCGACGCCTGTCCCAGCGCCCCGTTCTGCCAGCCCTTCTCGTACATGTAGAGGCTGAGCGTCTGGTACTGGTGCGCCGATCCGCCGCTGACGCCCAACCCGCCGCCGAACAACATCGGTTCGCCGAACAGCTGGGTCGCCCCGATCGTCGAGACGATGATCGTGAACAGGATCGTGGGACGGATCGAGGGGATGGTCACGCTGAGGAACTGCCGCCAGCGCGACGCCCCGTCCAGCGCTGCCGCCTCGTACAGATCACCCGGCACGGCCTGCATCGCGGCCAGGTAGATCAGCGCGTTGTACCCCGTCCACCGCCAGGTCACGATCGTGGAGATGGCGATCTGGGACGGCCACTTGTCGGCCTCCCACTGGATGTGGTGCACCCCGAAGTGGCCGAGCAGCTGGTTGACCATCCCGTAGTCGGGGTTGAAGAGCTGGACGAAGACCAGCGAGGCCGCCGCGATCGACGTCGCGTACGGGGCCAGCACCGCGACCCGGAAGAACCCGCGCGCCCGGAGCTTGTAGTTCAGGAGATGGGCCAGCCCCAGCGCCATCAGCAGCTGCGGGACGGTGGAGATCACCCCCAGCGAGAACGTGTTGCGCAGCGCGTTCCAGAAGAACTCGCTGTCCCACAACCGGGTGTAGTTGTCGAACCCGCGCCACTGCGCGGTACCGCCCAACTCCACCTGATGGAACGAGAGCCAACCCGTGTAGATCAGCGGAAAGAGCCCGAACGCGGCGAAGCAGACGAAGAACGGGGCGATGTACGCGTACGGCGTCGCCTTCAGATCCAGGCGGTACAGCCGCGAGCGCCAGGAGTGGCCGGCGGGCGTGCCGGGGGTGCCCGGTGGTGCGGGGGCGGGGGCGGGCCGGGCCGGCGGCGGACTGCCGTCGGCCGACGCCCTGACGGAGGTGGCCACGAGTGGCGTCCTTCCCGGTCGGGTCAGTCGGTCGGTCTCGGTCGGGACGGTCGGTCACGGCCGGATCAGCGTCGTGGGGCGGGCCGCCCGGCAGGAGTGGGCACTGCGGGGCGGCCCCGCCGGCTACTGGTCGATCTTGTCCTTGACCAGCGCCTGCACGGTGGACCACGCCTTGTCCTTGGACGTGCCGTGCTGCTCGATGTCGAGCAGCCCGTTGTCGGTGATGTACGTCTTCACCTGGCCGTCGTAGCGGCCGATCGGCGCCGGGGTGACGCCCTTGGCAATGGCCGTGTAGACCTTCCCGATCGGCGCGGTGCCGAAGTACGGGTTCGTCGCGTCCGTCACGGTCGGCGAGTCGAGACCGGCCTTGGTGGACGGGATGTTGCCGTTCTTGGCGAACACCTTCGCCTGCTGCTCGGGCGCGGTCAGCCAGGCGGCCAGCGCGGTCGCCTCAGCGGTGTGCTTGCCCGCCTTGGGCACGGACAGGAACGCACCGCCCCAGTTGCCGGACTCCGGCGCCGCGGCGATGTCCCACTTCGCCGTATTGGCCGGACCCGCCTGCTCCTTGATGATGCCGGTCATCCAGCTGGGGCAGGCGATCGTGGCGAACGTCGAGTTCTTGAACGCCGCGTTCCAGGTGCCCTTGTCGTCGAACTGCCGCAGCTTGGCGCTCAGACCCTGCTGCGCCGACTCCACCGCCAGGTCCCACGCCTTCTTCACACCCGGGCTGGTGTCGTAGATCAGTTTGCCCTGGTCGTCGGAGTACTGCTGCGCCTGACTGGAGACCACCGCGTTGAAGACACCGCTGGCGGAGTCGGTGAAGGACACCCCGGCCGGCGCCTTGGCCTTGAACTGCTGACCAACAGCGATGTACTTGGCCCAGTCGCCCGCCCACAGCGCGGCGACCGCCTCACGGTCGGTCGGCAGACCGGCCTTCTGGAACAGGTCCTTGCGGTAGCAGACCGCCATCGGGCCGACGTCGGTGCCGAGTCCGATCACCTGGCCGCTCTTCGTGGTGGCCTGCTTCTCCTTCCAGTCCAGCCACTTGGTGGTGTCGACCCCGGTGGCCTTGCCCAGGTCGACGAACCGGTCGCCGAGCGTGGCGGTCGCCTCGGCGATGAAGCCGACCTCGATCGCCTGGACGTCGGCCAGCCCGCTGCCCTGCGACAGGTGCAGCTTCAGCGCGTCCCAGTACTTCTGGCCGTCGGCGACGTTGTCCTCGACGATCGTGATGTTCGGGTGCAGCTGGTGGTACTCCGCGAACAGGGCCGCGCCCGTCTTGTCGTCGTAGCCGAACGAGCCGAAGTCGCCGACGTGCAGCGTGATGTTCTCGGTTCCGGTGCTGCCCTTCTTCCCCGAGTCCGAGCTGCTGTCGCTGCTGCAGCCGGTGATCAGGGTCGCGCAGGTCGCGAGCCCCGCGACCGCTATCAGTGCGGTCCGACGGGCGCGAGTGCCGCTGGAAGTGCGCATTCCACTCTCCTTGTCCAGGGTGGGTCTGGCGTTCGTTCTGACGTCCGGGCGTGCGACGAGGTGTGGGAGCGCTCCCACGAAGGCTTGCCGGAACAGTCCTGCCTCGGAGGGGGAAGTGTCAAGGCATGAAGTCGTTTTCGTTGCCGGAACGTGTCCGGACCGGACCTTCGATCACTTCTTGAACGAAACCGGCACCGCACGGCCGCTATCGTGAGAGATCGTGGGAGCGCTCTCACGCACGGTGCGTCCGAGCGCCTAGGATGGCGCGTCAGCCATGTCGGGAGGCGGAAGTGACCGTGAACGGTCGGCACAGCGGACGGCCCACGCTCGAAGAGGTCGCCGCACGCGCCGGGGTGGGCCGCGGCACGGTCTCCCGGGTCATCAACGGCTCCCCCCGGGTGAGCGACCGGGCCAAGGCCGCCGTCGAGGTCGCCGTCGCCGAGCTGGGGTACGTCCCCAACCGCGCCGCCCGCGCCCTCGCGGGCAACCGGACGGACGCCATCGCGCTCGTCATCCCCGAACCCGAGACCCGGCTCTTCGCCGAGCCGTACTTCTCCGACATCATCCGCGGTGTCGGCGCCGAGCTCGCCGACACCGACATGCAGCTGCTGCTGACGCTGATCCGAACCCCCAAGGAACGCTCCCGCTTCGCCCAGTACCTCAGCGCCCACCGGGTCGACGGCGTTCTGCTCGTCTCCGTGCACGAGGACGACCCGCTGCCGGACCTGCTGGAACAGCTGGACATGCCCGCCGTCCTGAACGGCCGGCGCTCCGACCTGGAGTCCGTGTCCTACGTGGACTCCGACAACGTCGGCGGCGCCCGGTCCGCCGTCGGCTATCTGCTCGGCCGCGGCCGCCGTGCCGTCGCCACCATCACCGGCCCCGTCGACATGTACGTCGCCCGCTGCCGTCTCGACGGCTACCGCCAGGCCGTCGGCGCGGCGGGCCTGGGCGACGACGCCTCGCTCGTCGCCCGCGGCGACTTCACCGAGGAGGGCGGCCGGCGCGCGATGCGCGAGCTGCTCGCCCGGCGGCCCGACGTGGACGCCGTCTTCGCGGCCTCCGACGTCATGGCCTCCGGCGCGCTCCAGGTCCTGCGGGAGGCCGGCCGGCGGGTCCCCGACGACGTGGCGCTCATCGGCTTCGACGACTCCGTCATCGCCCGCCATACGGACCCCGCCCTCACGAGTGTCCGGCAGCCCATCGAGGAGATGGGCCGCACCATGGCCCGCGTCCTCCTGGAGGAGATCGCGGAACGCACCTC
This sequence comes from Streptomyces sp. H39-C1, assembly GCF_027158125.1. Lineage (NCBI taxonomy): Bacteria > Bacillati > Actinomycetota > Actinomycetes > Kitasatosporales > Streptomycetaceae > Streptomyces > Streptomyces sp. H39-C1. Next base: position 16,472 of record NZ_JAPVLS010000029.1, on the reverse strand, counting down.
GGTGCGGCGGCATGTGGTGCTCGCCACGGAGCTGGTACGGCGGGACTCGGCGTAGCGGGGTCCGCGTTCACCGGAAAGTGTGACGTCGGACACAGGGCGAACGGCGCCGCCCCGACCCCCACCGGGCCCCCGGGACCCAGGACATGACGAAGGCCCGGTCTGTTCTCACAGACCGGGCCTTCGTCGTTCAGGGTGAGTGACGGGACTTGAACCCGCGGCCACCTGGACCACAACCAGGTGCTCTACCAACTGAGCTACACCCACCATGTCCGGCGCTTCTCGGCGCCGACCTGAAGAAGCATACAGGGTCCGGGAGGGTGCTCGCCTCAGGCTATTCGGCAGCCAGGACGTGCTTGGCCGCGATGGCCCGGGCGGTGTCGGTGTCCGGGCCGGGCTGCGGCACGAAGACGGCCTCGCGGTAGTAGCGCAGCTCCGCGATGGACTCGCGGATGTCGGCCAGGGCGCGGTGGTTGCCGTTCTTCTCCGGGCTGTTGAAGTACGCCCGGGGGTACCACCGGCGGGACAGCTCCTTGATGGAGGAGACGTCCACGATCCGGTAGTGGAGGTGCTGTTCGAGGGCCGGCATGTCCCGGGCGAGGAAGCCGCGGTCAGTGCTGACCGAGTTTCCGCACAGCGGGGCCTTGCGCGGTTCCGACACGTGCTCGCGCACGTAGTCGAGCACCAGCTTCTCGGCCTCCTCGAGCGTCACACCGCCCTCGAGCTCCTCCAGGAGCCCGGAGGCGGTGTGCATCTCGCGTACGACGTCGGGCATGGTCGTCAAGGACTCGGCGGGCGGGCGGATGACGATCTCCACCCCCTCGCCGAGAATGTTCAGCTCGGAGTCGGTGACCAGTGCGGCCACCTCGACGAGCGCGTCATGGGCCAGGGACAGCCCGGTCATCTCGCAGTCGATCCACACCATGCGGTCGTTCATGGGTCTCACCCTAAGGGGCGATCGCGTGGACCAGGCATAGCCGGGTTGCGGCCGCGTGCGATGCGCTCCGCGCGCAGCCGCCCCCTGATGATGCCGTCGGAGCCGTCCATGCGGCTCTGCTCGGGCACCCGAGGGGCGTACACGTCGGAGTCGGGCTTGCCCGGCACCGTCAGGAGCTGTGGCGTGCCCCGGCGGGGCGGCAGGTGCTCGGCCGGCGCGGGTGGCCGCTCCGGGTCGTCCTGCGGGCGCCGGGCCCGGTACGCGGCCCGGTAGGAGGCGGGCGACGACCCGAGCTGGCGGCGGAAGTGCCCGCGCAGCGCGACGGGGGAGCGGAAGCCGCAGCGGCCCGCCACCTCGTCCACCGAGAAGTCGGACGTCTCCAGCAGCCGCTGCGCCTGCAGCACCCGCTGAGTGATCAGCCACTGCAGCGGGGCACTGCCGGTGAGCGACCGGAACCGCCGGTCGAAGGTCCTGCGGCTCATATAGGCGCGAGCCGCGAGGGCCTCCACGTCGAACTGCTCGTGCAGATGCTCCAGCGCCCAGGCGACGACCTCGGCCAGCGGGTCACCGCCGATCTCTTCTGGTAATGACCTGTCGAGGTGGCGCTGGCTGGAGGGCCAGTCACTGCGGCGCGGCGGCACGACGAGCCGCCGGGCGAGCGCGTTCGCCGCCTCGGCGCCGTGGTCGGTGCGTACGACATGCAGGCAGAGGTCGATTCCGGCCGCGGTGCCGGCCGAGGTCAGTACGTCTCCGTCGTCCACGAAAAGCTCCCGGGGGTCCACATGCACGGAGGGATAGCGCTTGGCCAAGGTGGGCGCGTACATCCAGTGGGTGGTCGCGGGGCGGCCGTCCAGAAGCCCCGCGGCGGCCAGTACGAACGCCCCTGTGCACAGGCCGATGATCCGGGCGCCCTCCTCATGGGCCCGGCGCAGCGCGTCGAGGGCCTCGGGAGGTGGTGGTTGGGAGATCGAGCGCCAGGCGGGCACCACTACGGTGCCGGCCCGTGACAGCGCTTCGAGTCCGTACGGGGCGCTGAGTTCCAGGCCCCCTGTGGTGCGAAGTGGCCCGTCCTCGCCGGCGCAGACCAGCAGCCGGTAGCGGGGCACGCCCGCGTCCTGCCGGTCGATGCCGAACACGGAGAGCGGGATGGAACTTTCGAAGATCGGCCCGCCGCTGAACAGCAGCACGGCGACAACTTCGGCACGCCGCCGCGCGGACAGTTTGCGAGTGGCGCGGGACGACGCTGACGGTGCTGAGGATCCGGCTGATGGCGACAGGTTCTCCATCGCCGTACCGGTCCTGGACTCCTGGCTCATCATGGAGCTCAAGCCCCCCTCGATCGACGCGGCCCCTCGGTCCTGCACGTTTCCCCCGCCGTATTTCCCAAGATCGAATCTACTGTGTTTGGTGTGTCAGATGAGGCAGTTGTGAATACTTCACCACCTGGCGCTAAGTCGACTTGACCACGTGGCGTGAAGCATTCGATCACGAAGCGTTCCACTCACCGGGCCTGCTGGGAAGTACGCCTCTGGCTCCCGCGGTGGCCTACGACGCTCCTCGCGCCCCCTGGAGCCGTTTCATTGCAGGTGGCAGACGTGTCAGCAAGCGCTTTGACCAACAGGGGTACTGCGGCCAGAAGTTGGCTGAAAAACATACGCACCGATGTGCACGCCCCTGGACGGCACCCCGGTGTGCGCCCCCTGGCCAGCCAACCGCCCCGGTGCGCCCCTCACGGCCGCCGGCGTCATCGGGGCGCTATCGGGCCATTTGCCGGTCCCTCGCCGGACCGGTGTCTTGTTCACGCCGGTGCCGCGGAGAATTTGGTTTGCGCGGGGGGCGATGTTCGTGCGGTGCACCCCCGGCAAGGCGTCCCGCGCAGGTCTGGGGTGCTCCGCACATCGCTCCGGGGTGTCTCCAGGGGAGCCCTCGGGCCGCTCCGGAAGACCCCTTGAGCCGTTCTGGAGCCGCCCTGGACCCGTTCTGGAGCCGGCCCGCCCGCGACGGCCGCTCCCGCCGCGCGGATTCGTCCGGCCGGATGACGGCACGACGTTGCGCTCACGGCCGGGCTCCGGCATTCTCCTGGAAACTCCGGGTACGTAATGCCTGCGAAGGCTCGACGAGTCTGTGCAGGGATGCGTCTCCGCCGTACTCTGGAGTGACCAGGGTCGGAAGCCTCGAACTGGCCGAAACCAGTCAGCCTCGCGGCCCCCGTCAGGGTATTACCGAAGACGCAGCGAAGCTCGCTGTGACGACTGCAGCACCGCCGTTGTCCGCCGGTCGGCGTCCCCACGCCGCCCTTGTCGAGAAACCGCATCATGGCCGGTTATGAGCTCCCTGAGCCCGCTGAAGGCAAGCCGCTCGCCGAATCGGCGGCGCTCCCCGAAGCGGCCCCCGAGCTGCGCTCGTCCTGCGACCCGGCCTTCCGGCACGGTGTCGTGGTGGGATTCGACGGTTCGGTCTCCAGCGAGCGGGCGCTCGCCTACTCGATCGGCATGGCCCGGCGACTGGGCTCGGCTCTGATCATCGTCCATGTGGCCAACCGCCTCCCGGCCACGGTCTGGGCGGGCTGCGAACCACCGGTCTTCGTCGACGTCCCCGACCACAGAACCGAGGTCCTGGGGCTGGAACTCGCCTGCGCCGACCACCTCGCCGAGGTCCCCTGGATCCTCGTCGAACGCGGCGGCGACATCTGCCACGAACTGGAGGAGGTCGGCCGCGAGTACGAGGCCGACGCCATCGTCGTGGGCGGCACCCAGGGCATCATCGGCCGCATCTTCGGCTCGGTAGCAGGCCGCCTGGCGCGCCGGGCGCAACGCCCGGTCATCGTCATCCCGTAGAACGCCCACGGGAGAGCACCCAGGGGAGCGCCACCACAGCCACACCCACCACCGGCCGTCACCTGGCTCGCAGACCCATCCCGCAAACCGTCGGGGCATCAGGCCGACGCCCCGGACCCTGTGCGCTGTGATCCCTTACGGCCCACGTTCCCGCAGGTCGGAGGGGACGCGAGGGAGCCGGGGCCGCAGGGGTGGGTTTCGAAATGCTGCCGAGCTATTTGTGGGCCGCCAGGCCCGTAAATAGTCGATTTCGAAACCCACCCCGGAGGACCCGGCCCCCGCACCCACCACCAACCCGCAGGCCTACTCCACCGTCACGGACTTCGCCAGGTTCCGCGGCTTGTCGATGTCACGCCCCATCGCCTTCGCCGTGTGGTAAGCGAACAACTGCAGCGGAATCCCCATCAGAATCGGATCCAGCTCGACCTCGTTCTTCGGCACCACGATCGTGTGGTCCGCCTTCTCCTGCACCTGGTGCGCCACCGCCAGAATCCGCCCGCTCCGCGCCTTGATCTCCTCCAGTGCCGCCCGGTTCTTCTCCAGCAGATCGTCGTCCGGCACGATCGCCACCGTCGGCAGCGCCGGCTCGATCAGCGCCAGCGGACCGTGCTTCAACTCGGAGGCCGGGTACGCCTCCGCGTGGATGTAGCTGATCTCCTTGAGCTTCAACGAGGCCTCACGCGCCACCGGATAGCCCCGCACGCGCCCGATGAACATCATCGACTTGGCGCCCGCGTACTCGGCGGCCAGCTTCTCGATCTCCGCCTCGCCCTCCAGCATCTCGGCGATCTGAGCGGGCAGCTTCCGCAGCCCCGCGATGATCCGCTTGCCGTCCGCGACCGACAGGTCGCGGATCCGGCCCAGGTGCAGCGCGAGCAGCGCGAACGCGACGACGGTGTTGGTGAAGCACTTGGTGGAGACGACGCAGACCTCGGGGCCGGCGTGCACGTACACGCCGCCGTCCGTCTCGCGGGCGATCGCCGAGCCGACGACGTTCACCACACCCAGCACCCGCGCGCCCTTGCGCTTGAGCTCCTGGACGGCGGCGAGCACGTCGTAGGTCTCGCCGGACTGGGAGACCGCGATGTAGAGGGTGTCGGGGTCGACGACCGGGTTGCGGTAGCGGAACTCGGAGGCGGGCTCGGCGTCCGAGGGGATGCGGGCCAGCTCCTCGATCATCTGCGCGCCGATCTGGCCCGCGTGGTACGACGTGCCGCAGCCGAGGATCTTGATCCGGCGGACGCTCCGCGCCTCGCGCGGGTCGAGGTTCAGCCCGCCCAGGTGCACGGTGGAGAACCGGTCGTCGATACGGCCGCGCAGCACGCGGTCGACCGCGTCGGGCTGCTCGGAGATCTCCTTGTGCATGTACGTGTCGTGGCCGCCCATGTCGTACGACTCGGCCTCCCACTCCACGGTGGTCGGCGTGGCCGAGGTGCTGGAACCCTCGGTGGTGTACGTGCGGAAGTCGTCGGCCTTGAGGGTGGCCATCTCGCCGTCGTCGAGGGTGACGACCTGGCGGGTGTGGCTGACCAGCGCGGCGACGTCCGAGGCGACGAACATCTCCTTGTCGCCGATGCCGAGCACGACGGGCGAGCCGTTGCGGGCGACGACGATGCGGTCGGGGAAGTCCTGGTGCATGACGGCGATGCCGTAGGTGCCCTCGACGCGGCGCAGCGCTTCCTGGACCTTGGCCTCCAGGGTGTCGGCCTGCGAGCGGCCGATGAGGTGCACGACGACCTCGGAGTCGGTCTCGGAGGTGAACTCGACGCCGTCGGCGATCAGTTTGGCGCGCAGATCGTCGGCGTTGTCGATGATGCCGTTGTGGACGAGGGCGACTTTGCCCTCCGCGTCAAGGTGGGGGTGCGCGTTCTCGTCGTTCGGAGCGCCGTGCGTGGCCCAGCGGGTGTGCGCGATACCGGTGGTGCCGGCGAAGCGCTTGGGGATACGGGCCTCCAGCTCGCGGACCCGGCCCTTGGCCTTGACCGTCTTGAGGACCCCGGACTTTCCGGTGATGACGACGCCCGCCGAGTCGTAGCCCCGGTACTCCAGCCGCTGCAGGCCTTCCAGCAGCAGTGGAGCCACGTCGCGCTTACCGATGTATCCGACGATCCCGCACATATGGTCGTCCCTCTCCGTCGTGAGTCAGTCGTACGTCAGCAGGTGGTGCCGCACCCGCACGCGGGCACCAGGTGTTTCCGGTGTGTCAGCCTGTGTCAGCCGTAGACGATGCGGCGCAGTTGCCGCAGGGAGAGCTCCGGCGGAGCCACCGCGCGGTACGGCAGCTCCTCGGTGATCCGCTCGAAGATCACCGCGTTGACCAGGCCCTTGGCCTGGAGCTCGCGGTGCCGGCGGCGGACGAACAGCTCTGTCGTCTCGTCGAAGTACGCCAGCACGTCCTGGATCACCCGGACCGCCTCACCGCGGTGCAGCGGTGTGGTGCGGACCAGGTGGTCGACAAGGTCCTCATGGGACGTCTGGCGGTCGGGCATCCGTCGATACTGGTGTGATCATCGCCCGTTTGCAAGAATCCTGCCCGATTTCGGGCAGGAGGTGGATCCGGGTGAGCCAAAAGCGTGGGGAATTGGTCTACACCTTGACCACTCCGGGGGCGCACGGTACCCAAGTGGCATCGGTACTCTCCGCCGCCCGCTGAAGGGAATCCCCCTGTGAGACGACCCAGCGTTCGGAACAATCTGCCCCAGATCCTGTGCTCGTTGCTGCTGATCAGCGCCACTGCCTGGGCCACCGCCCCGGCCGCGCCGGCCGCCTCGGCCGCCTCCGCCTCCGGAGCCGACGCCTCGTCGGCCGTCCTGGAGCGGGTCGTCCCCGCCCCGGCCTCCGTACAGTCCGGCGGCGCCTCCTATGCCATCGGCGCCGGCACCCGCATCCACGTGCCCGGGAACTCCGACGAGGTGCGGAAGGTCGGCGACTACCTCGCGGGCGTGCTGCGGCCGTCCACCGGATACCCGCTGCCCGTCGTCGCGGACGACGGAGGCAGCGACGGCATCGTGCTCAGGCTGGGAGCGACGATCAGTGGTGCGGGCAGCTACAACGCTGCCGGCGCCAGGTCGGACGGGGCCAAGGCGGACGGCGCCGAGGCGCCCCACGACACGGTCGTGGCCCTCGGAGCGGAGGGGTACCGGCTCGTCGTCTCCGGGCAGTCGGTGACCATCGGCGCCGAGCAGGCCGCCGGGCTGTTCCACGGCGTGCAGACGCTGCGCCAGCTGCTCCCCGCCACGGTCGAGAAGCGCACCGTGCAGAGCGGCCCCTGGAACGTGCCGGGCGGCACCATCACGGACGCGCCGCGCTACGCCTACCGCGGTGGCATGCTCGACGTCTCGCGGCACTTCTTCTCCGTCGCGCAGGTCGAGCGGTACATCGACCAGCTCGCCCTCTACAAGATCAACCAGCTGCATCTGCATCTGTCGGACGACCAGGGGTGGCGGATCGCCATCGACTCCTGGTCGCGGCTGGCCGCCTACGGTGGCAGCACCCAGGTCGGCGGGGGACCCGGCGGCTCGTACTCGAAGGCCGACTACCGCGAGATCGTGCGCTACGCCGCGAGCCGCTATCTGACGGTGGTGCCGGAGATCGACATGCCCGGCCACACCAACGCGGCCCTCGCCTCCTACGCGGAGCTGAACTGCAACGGCATCGCCCCGCCGCTCTACACGGGCACCAACGTCGGCTTCAGCTCGCTGTGCGCCGCCAAGGACGTCACCTACCGGTTCGCGGACCAGGTGCTGGGGGAGCTGGCCGCCCTCACCCCGGGCCCGTATCTGCACATCGGCGGCGACGAGGCGCACTCCACCAGCCACGCCGACTACGTGACGTTCATGGACAAGGTCCAGCCGATCGTCACCAAGTACGGCAAGACCGTGATCGGCTGGCACCAGCTGGCGGGCGCGCACCCGGTCGCCGGGGCCGTCGGCCAGTACTGGGGCACGAAGGGCAGTGAGAAGGAGGTCGCGGACGCGGCCAAGGCCGGAATGCGGCTGATCCTCTCGCCCGCCAACCGCGCCTACCTGGACATGAAGTACAACGCCTCCACCCCGCTGGGCCAGGCCTGGGCCGGCCTGGTCGAGGTGAAGGACTCCTACAACTGGGACCCCGCCACCTTCATCAAGGGCGCACCCGCCTCCGCCGTCCTCGGCGTGGAGGCGCCGCTGTGGACGGAGACCATCGTGACCAGCGCGGACTCCGACTACATGACCTTCCCGAGACTGCCGGGAATCGCCGAGATCGGCTGGTCCCCGGCAGCCACCCACCAGTGGGATGCCTACAAGGTGCGGCTCGCCGCCCAGGGCCCGCGCTGGACGGCGCTGGGCATCGGCTACTACCGGTCGCCCCAGGTGCCCTGGCCGAGCAGCTGACGGCCGGCCGGCGGCGGACGGTCACCCACGACCGCCCGCCGCCGGCTCGTCAGCCCCTCAGCCCGTGAGCCCCAGCTCGCGGGCGATGAGCATCCGCTGGACCTCGCTGGTGCCCTCGCCGATCTCCAGGATCTTGGAGTCCCGCCACATACGGGCCACCGGGTACTCGTTCATGAAGCCGTATCCGCCGTGGATCTGGGTGGCCTCACGGGCGTTGTCCACGGCGACCGTCGAGGAGTAGAGCTTGGCGATCGCCGCCTCGTTCTTGAACGGCTCGCCGCGCACCAGCCGGGAGGCCGCGTCGCGCCAGCCGACACGGGCCATGTGGGCGCGCATCTCCATGTCGGCGAGCTTGAACTGGATCGCCTGGTTCGCACCGATCGGCCGGCCGAACGCCTCCCGGGTCTTCGCGTACGCCAGGGACTCGTCGACGCAGCCCTGGGCCAGCCCGGTGGCCAGCGCCGAGATCGCGATCCGGCCCTCGTCGAGGATCCGCAGGAACTGCGCGTAGCCGCGGCCCTCCTCGCCGAGCAGGTTAGCGGCCGGGACCCGGCAGTCGGAGAACGACAGCTCACGGGTGTCCGAGGCGTTCCAGCCGACCTTGGAGTACGGAGCCGCGACACCGAAGCCCGGCGTGCCCGAGGGCACGATGATCGACGAGATCAGCGGTCGTCCGTCGTCCTTGCGGCCGGTGACGGCGGTGACCGTGACCAGACCCGTGATGTCGGTACCGGAGTTGGTGATGAAGCACTTGGTGCCGTTGATCACCCATTCGTTCGTCGCCTCGTCCAGCCGGGCGGTGGTGCGCGTGCCGCCGGCGTCGGAACCGCACTCGGGCTCGGTCAGCCCGAACGCGCCCAGGATCTCCCCGGAACACATCCGCGGCAGCCACTCGCGCTTCTGCTCCTCGGTGCCGAAGCGGAAGATCGGCATCGCGCCCAGCGAGACGCCCGCTTCGAGGGTGATGGCGACGGACGAGTCCACCCGCGCGAGTTCCTCGAGGACGATGCCGAGGGCGAGATAGTCGCCGCCCATGCCGCCGTACTCCTCGGGGAAGGGCAGGCCGAACAGGCCCATCCGGCCCATCTCACGGATGATCTCGTACGGGAACTCATGGTTCTCGTAGAACTCCCCGATCTTCGGCGCGATCACGTCGTGCGCGAACGCCTCGACGGTGCGGCGCAGTTCCTCGTGCTCGGGGGCGAGGCGGTGATCGATCGACATGACTACGGCTCCTGGTGGGAGAGGGCGCGGACGGTGCGGGAGGGGCTTGGCCTCCCGAGCTGCTCCGCCATCCACACGCTTGTGGCGGTGAGGCGGTCGAGGTCGACCCCGGTGTCGATACCGAGGCCGTTCAGCATCCAGACGAGGTCTTCTGTGGCGAGGTTTCCGGTGGCGCTCTTCGCGTACGGGCAGCCGCCGAGGCCGCCCGCGGAGGCGTCGACGACGGTCACCCCCCGCTGGAGGGCGGCCAGGGTGTTGGACAGCGCCTGGCCGTAGGTGTCGTGGAAGTGCACGGCGAGCCGGTCCGTCGGGACCCCCTGCTCCACCAGCGCGGCGAGCAGCGCGGTGACATGGCCGGGGGTGGCGACCCCGATCGTGTCGCCCAGGCTCAGCTCGGTGCATCCCAGGTCGTACAGCCGGCGGGCGACGGCGGCCACCTGCTCCACCGGGACCGGGCCCTCCCACGGGTCGCCGAAGCACATGGAGAGATAGCCGCGCACGGTGGCCCCGGCCTCCCGGGCCTTGGCGACGACCGGCTCGAACATGGCGAGGGACTCGTCGACGGTCCGGTTGAGATTGGCCTTGGCGAACGACTCGGTCGCGCTGCCGAAAACCGCGATCTCCGAGACGCCGAGCGCCAGGGCGCGTTCCAGACCGCGTTCGTTGGGGACCAGCACCGGCAGATGCGCGTCCACATCGGCCAGCAGCGGCATCAGCTCGGCGGCGTCGGCCAGTTGGGGCACCCACTTGGGGTGCACGAAGCTGGTCGCCTCGATCGTGCCGAGGCCCGCGGCGGCCAGCCGGTGGATGAACTCGGCCTTCACCGCCGTCGGGACGGTCGTCTTCTCGTTCTGCAGCCCGTCGCGCGCGCCGACCTCGTGGATCCTGACCCGCGCGGGCAGTCCGGACGCCGGTACGGACATGGGCAGACCGTTGGTCATGACTCCTCCCGGGGAGCGACGACGGCGAGCACCTGGTCCATGGCGACGGTGCTGCCGGGGGTGACGTCGATCTCGGTGACCGTGCCGTCGTGGGGAGCGGTGATGACGTGCTCCATCTTCATCGCCTCGACGACCAGCAGGCTCTGGCCCGCGGTCACCTCGTCCCCGGTCGCGACCTTGACGACGGTCACGGTGCCGGGCATCGGCGCGGTGAGCGCGCCGGTGCCACCGGCGCCCGCGCTGCCGCTCAGGGCGGCCGCGACGGGGTCGTGGTCCGCGACGTGCCAGCTGTCCCCGTCACGGCCCAGCCAGGCGCCCGCGTGGTGGAAGGAATGGGTGGCGCCGTCCCAGTGCAGGACGCCGCGTCCGCCGTCGGTGACCAGGCGCGCGGGGACCGCCGGGGCGTCGCCCACCCGGACCTCGTTCCCGCGGACCCGGACGGCCAGCGGTTCGTGTCCGGGCACCCGCAGATGGTGGGTGGTCCAGGCCGGCTCGCCGCCCAGCCGCCAGCCGTCGGCAGCCGAGAACGGATCGGTCCAGGTGGTGGCGTCCGACGTGGGGAGCAGGGCGGCCTGGCGCAGCAGCGCCGCGGCCGCGTAGACCTCGGGCGGGACGTCCGGTGAGATCAGCGAGCCGACCTCGCGCTCGACCAGTCCGGTGTCGAGGACTCCGGAGACCACCTCCGGGTGGGCCAGCAGCCGCCGCAGGAAGCCCGCGTTGGTGGAGACACCCAGGGTGACGGTGCCGGCCAGCGCCGCGCGCAGCTTGCGCAGCGCGGTGGCGCGGTCGGGCCCGTACGCGATGACCTTGGACAGCATCGGGTCGTACAGGCTGCCGATCTCGGTGCCCTCGGCGAGCCCGGAGTCGGTGCGGACCCCGTCGCCCTGCGGTTCGTGGAGCGACAGCACGGTCCCGCCGGAGGGCAGGAAGCCGCGGGCCGGGTCCTCGGCACAGATCCGGGCCTCGACGGCGTGGCCGGTGAGGGTGACGCCCTCCTGCCCGAACGGCAGGTGCTCGCCGGCGGCGACGCGCAGCTGCCACTCGACGAGGTCCAGGCCGGTGATCAGTTCGGTGACGGGATGCTCGACCTGGAGGCGGGTGTTCATCTCCATGAAGCAGTACGCGGAGGGGTCCGCGCCCGGGACGATGAACTCGACGGTGCCCGCGCCGACATAGCCGCAGGAGCGGGCGGCCTGCACGGCGGCCTCGCCCATCGCCGCACGGGTGGCCTCGTCCAGGAGCACGCTGGGCGCCTCCTCGATCACCTTCTGGTGCCGGCGCTGCAGCGAGCACTCCCGCTCGCCCAGGTGGACGACATTGCCGTGGGCGTCGGCCAGCACCTGGATCTCGATGTGCCGCGGCCGGTCGATCCAGCGCTCGACGAGGAGGGTGTCGTCGCCGAAGGAACCACGGGCCTCGCGCCGGGCGGCGGCGATCTCGTCGCCGAGCAGCGTCTCGTCCCGCACCAGCCGCATGCCCTTGCCGCCGCCGCCCGCGGACGGCTTGAGCAGGACCGGCATGCCGATCTTCTGTGCCTCGCCGATGAGTTGGGTGTCGGTGAGACCGCTGCCGGACGAGCCCGGGACGACCGGGACACCGGCCTCCAGGACGGTCGCCTTGGCGCGGATCTTGTCACCCATCAGCTGGATCGCCGAGGCCGGCGGTCCGATGAAGACGAGCCCCGCGTCGGTGCAGGCCTGAGCGAAGGCGGCGTTCTCCGCGAGGAAGCCGTAGCCGGGGTGGACGGCCTGCGCCCCGGTTCGGGCGGCCGCGCGCAACTGCTCGTCGATGGAGAGGTAGTTCTCGATGCGGACCGCGGTGTCGGCCTCGCGGACGTGCCGGGCGTCGGCGTCGGCGTCGCTGAACACGGCGGCCGAGCGCACGCCGAGGCGCCGCAGCGTGCGGATCACCCGGACGGCGATCTCGCCGCGGTTGGCGATGAGGACGGTGTCGAACATGGTCATCTCTGTCCTCACATCCGGAAGACGCCGTAGCCGGGCTCACCCAGCGGCGCGTTGGCGCAGGCGGTGAGCGCGAGGCCCAGGACCGTGCGGGTCTCCAGCGGGTCGATCACGCCGTCGTCCCAGAGCCGGGCGGTCGCGTAGTAGGCGTTGCCCTGGGTGTCGTACTGGGCCCTGATCGGGTCCTTGAACGCGGTCTCCTCATCGGGAGCCCACTCACCGCCCGCCGCCTCGATCTGGTCGCGCTTGACGGTGGCGAGCACGGACGCGGCCTGTTCGCCGCCCATCACGGAGATCTTGGCGTTGGGCCACATCCACAGGAAGCGCGGTGAATAGGCCCGTCCGCACATCGAGTAGTTGCCGGCGCCGTACGAGCCGCCGATGACGACCGTCAGCTTGGGCACCCGGGCGCAGGCCACCGCGGTGACCATCTTGGCGCCGTGCTTGGCGATGCCGCCCGCCTCGTACTGGCGGCCCACCATGAACCCGGAGATGTTCTGCAGGAAGAGCAGCGGGATGCCGCGCTGGTCGCACAGCTCGATGAAGTGCGCGCCCTTCATGGCGGATTCGGCGAAGAGGATGCCGTTGTTCGCGATGATGCCCACCGGGTGGCCGTGCACATGGGCGAAGCCGGTGACGAGCGTCGTGCCGTACTCCGCCTTGAACTCGGCGAAACGGCTGCCGTCGACGATCCTGGCGATGACCTCGCGCACGTCGTACGGGGTGCGGGAGTCGACGGGCACCGCGCCGGTGAGCCCTGCGGGGTCGACGGCGGGTTCCTCGACCGGGTCGAGGTCCCAGGGGCGGGGGACCCGCGGGCCGAGGGTGGACACGATGTTCCGCACGATGCGCAGCGCGTGGGCGTCGTCCTCGGCCAGGTGGTCGGTGACGCCGGAGATCCTGGAGTGCACCTCGCCGCCGCCGAGCTCCTCGGCGGTGACGACCTCGCCGGTCGCGGCCTTCACCAGCGGCGGCCCGCCCAGGAAGATCGTGCCCTGGTTGCGGACGATCACCGCTTCGTCGCTCATGGCGGGGACGTACGCGCCGCCGGCCGTGCACGAGCCCATCACCGCGGCGATCTGCGGGATGCCGCGGGCCGACATCGTCGCCTGGTTGTAGAAGATCCGACCGAAGTGGTCGCGGTCCGGGAAGACCTCGTCCTGCCGGGGCAGGAAGGCGCCGCCGGAGTCGACCAGATAGACGCACGGCAGCCGGTTGTCGAGCGCGATCTCCTGCGCCCGCAGGTGCTTCTTCACCGTCATGGGGTAGTACGTGCCGCCCTTGACCGTGGCGTCGTTGGCGACGACCACGACCTCACGGCCGGAGACCCTGCCGATACCGGCGACGACGCCGGCGGCCGGGGCCTGGCCCTCGTACATCCCGTCGGCGGCCAGCGGGGCGAGCTCCAGGAAGGGCGAGCCGGGGTCGAGCAGCCCGTCCACCCGGTCGCGGGGCAGGAGCTTGCCGCGCGCGGTGTGCCGGGCGCGGGCCTTCTCGCCGCCGCCGAGCCGGGCGGCGGCGAGCTTGTCGCGCAGCCGCGCACTCAGTTCGGCGTGCGCCGCCGCATTGGCGCGGTAGGTCTCCGACGCCGGATCGGCGGCGCTGGAGAGGACGGGTGCTGCCATGTGTCGGGCCCCCGGAAGTTAGCGAGCGTTAACGTGGTGACCTTCACGTTAACGCTCGCTAACGGGATTGTCTAGACTCGTTCCATGCACCCCACGAAGGCGACCGAGAACCGCCGCGACCAGATCCTCCGGGAGGCCGCCCGGCTCTTCGCCGAACGCGGATTCCATGGCGTCGGTGTGGACGAGATAGGGGCCGCGGTCGGCATCAGCGGACCCGGCCTCTACCGGCACTTCGCGGGCAAGGACGCGATGCTCGCCGAGCTGCTCGTCGGTATCAGCGGCCGGCTGCTCACGGCCGGGAAGGCCCGGGTCGCCGAGGCCAACGACCCGGCCGGAGCACTGGACGCGCTGGTCCGCGGCCATATCGACTTCGCGCTCGACGACCGCCCGCTGATCACCCTGCACGACCGCGAACTGGACCGGCTGCGCGACTCCGACCGCAAGCTGGTGCGCCAGCTCCAGCGGCAGTACGTCGAGCAGTGGGTGGAGGTCGTCCGGCAGGTGCGTCCTGCCGCGCCCGAGCCGCAGGTGCGGGCCGCCGTGCACGCGGTCTTCGGACTGCTCAACTCCACCCCGCACCTGGGCGCGCACAGCGGGCTCCCGGACCGGAACGACACGGCGGCGCTGCTGCGCCGGCTGGCACTGGGCGCACTGACGGCTCTGGACAGCATGGACGACCGGCGAGTAACTTACTGAGCGCTTGCTTATTTTTCCGGACCCCGTCCCGGATCCCATGTCTCAGGCCCAGAGGAGGCGCGAAGTGCGTCGTACGGTGTTCAACGAGGACCACGAAGCGTTCCGCGAGACGATCCGGGACTTCATCGCCGCCGAGGTCGTTCCCGTCTTCGACGAGTGGCTGGCGGCCGGCCAGGCCCCCCGCGACTTCTACCGCAAGCTCGGTGAGCTGGGCGTCTTCGGTATCGAAGTGCCCGAGGAATTCGGCGGCGCCGGCGAGACCAGCTTCAAGTTCCAGGCCGTCATCACCGAGGAGTGCGCCCGCGCGGGCGTCAGCTTCGGCGGCAGTGGCGTGCACACCGGCCTCTGCCTCCCGTACCTGCTGGCCTACTGCAACGACGAGCAGAAGAAGCGCTGGCTCCCGGACTTCGTCTCCGGCGACATGATGACCGCCATCGCGATGACCGAGCCGGGCACCGGTTCCGACCTGGCCGGCATGAAGACCACCGCCAAGCTCTCCGCGGACGGCACGCACTACGTCCTCAACGGCGCCAAGACCTTCATCACCGGCGGCGTGCACGCCGACCGTGTCATCGTCTGCGCCAGGACCGCCCCGGCCACCCCCGAGGACCGCCGCGCGGGCATATCGCTGCTGGTCGTCGACACGAAGTCCGAGGGCTACGCCGTCGGCCGCAAGCTGGAGAAGCTCGGCCTCAAGACCTCCGACACCGCCGAGCTGTCCTTCACCGACGTGAAGGTGCCCGTCGAGGACCTGCTCGGCGAGGAGGGCAAGGGCTTCTCCTACCTCGGCCAGAACCTGCCGCAGGAGCGGATCGCCATCGCCGTGGGCGCGTACGCGCAGGCCTCCGCGGCCATCGGCTTCGCCAAGGCGTACGTCCAGGACCGCACCGTCTTCGGCCAGTCCGTCGCCTCGTTCCAGAACACCAAGTTCGTGCTCGCCGACTGCAAGGCCGAGGTGGACGCGGCCCAGGCCGTCGTCGACCGCGCCCTGGACGCGCACGACGCCGGTGAGCTGACCGCCGCCGACGCCGCCTCCGCCAAGCTGTTCTGCACCGACGTCGCGGCCCGCGTCATCGACAAGTGCCTGCAGCTGCACGGCGGCTACGGCTACATGCTGGAGTACCCCATCGCCCGCCTGTACGCGGACAACCGCGTCAACCGCATCTACGGCGGCACCAGCGAGGTCATGCGCTCCATCATCGCCAAGTCGATGGGCCTGTGAGCGCGACCCTGTGAACACAGCGCTGACGTCCCTGCTCGATCTGCTCGATCTGGAGCGGATCGAGCAGGACATCTTCCGCGGCATCAGCAGGTCGGCGGTCGTGCCACGGGTGTTCGGCGGCCAGGTCGCCGCCCAGGCGCTGGTCGCGGCGGGCCGCACCGTCCCCGAGGACCGGGCCGCGCACTCCCTGCACGCGTACTTCCTGCGGCCGGGCGACCCCGGCGCGCCGATCGTCTACCAGGTGGACCGGATCCGGGACGGCCGCTCCTTCACCACCCGAAGGGTGGTGGCCGTTCAGCACGGGCAGCCGATCTTCCATCTGTCGGCGTCCTTCCAGGAGCACGAGGAAGGGCTCGAGCACCAGGAGCCCATGCCGCCGGCGCCGGACCCCGAGTCGCTGCCCACCGCCGAGGAACTGCTGCCCGCCCACGCGGACAAGTTCCCCGACCCCAAGGTCATCGACCGTCTCCTGGAAGCGCGGGCCGCCGTCGACCTGCGGTACGCGGAGGACCCGCCGTTCCTGGTCGCCGGGCAGGGCCCGCGCGAACCGCGCTCCCAGGTGTGGTTCCGCACCCGGGGCAAGCTCGCGGACGACCCGCTGCTGCACGTCTGCCTGGCCACGTACGTCTCGGACATGACGCTGCTGGACTCGGTGCTCC
>NZ_JAPVLS010000299.1:0-572 GCF_027158125.1 Streptomyces sp. H39-C1 | reverse complement strand
AATCAACCGCGCGAACACACTTCGCCACGAGCGGCACTGCCAGAGATGGCGGCCGGGAACTGGACGCGCGAGGAGGCGGGTCCGGGGCAGTGAGCACATCGCGGTCGTGAACCGCGGAGCCGCCTGCAGTGCGGCATGGGTACTGATGTCCGCAGCCGCCCCGCCCCGCGATGAGCGGAGCGAGGGGCCTGCGGGCGACGGTCAGGGCCCGCAACCTTGCGGAGCGGGCCCTGACCGTATGACGCGCGTCAGCGTCAGGCGGGAACGATGTTCTCCGCCTGCGGGCCCTTCTGGCCCTGCGTGACGTCGAAGGAGACCTTCTGGCCTTCCTGCAGCTCGCGGAAGCCCTGGGCGGCGATGTTCGAGTAGTGGGCGAAGACGTCAGCGCCGCCACCGTCCTGCTCGATGAAGCCGAAGCCCTTTTCAGCGTTGAACCACTTCACGATGCCAGTAGCCATGTGTGTCTCCTTAAGACAGGGGGCAGAACCGAAAACCGCACTGCGCGGAGTCCGCGTCGCCGCGATGAGCCCATCCGGAGATGACCGGCCAAACAAAAAATGCACCCGCGGGTC
>NZ_JAPVLS010000298.1:0-573 GCF_027158125.1 Streptomyces sp. H39-C1 | reverse complement strand
CAACTTGCCGAAGGAACGCGGACTCAGCCCGGTGAACGGGGCTATCCAAGACGGCTCCGACGCCGTGATCACAGCAGACACCGCAAGATCATCTCACCCATGACCGGCAGTTACGGGACAGGTCTTAAGTAACTGGAGAAATGCTCGCCGGTCATCATCGGCCCTATGAGATCAGGGATTGGGCGCCGTGGGCGGGGGTGGCGGCACTTACTCAGTGCCGCGTGCGTGGCGGCCGTCGCGGGGAGCGCGGCGTATGCGGTGTGGCAAGTTCGACACGGGGGGCTAGAACCAGCTGATTTTGTCACCGTGTTGGGTTTTCCATTGGGTGTCGCTGGCCTGGTGGACATGCTTGCGGGCTTCCGCAGGCCGCAGGATGGCACCGAAGCCGACCTGGCACGCGCGCAGGCGCGGAGGCTGGCTCGCATGGTCACCGAGGGTGAAGGTCAAGTCCTAGTACTGCAACGGCGTTTGGCGTGACTGGTGGCCAGGGCCGTCGTTGATTTGACTATGGGTGGGGAACTCAGTGACATCAGGACGTGGGCGGCCGGTCTGGGCGAGTTGCACGAGCGGTTT
>NZ_JAPVLS010000297.1:0-577 GCF_027158125.1 Streptomyces sp. H39-C1 | reverse complement strand
CGGCCTCGCCGTCCGCTACGACAAAAAACCCGAAAGCTACCAGGCCGGACTCGAATTATGTGCCGGCCTCCTCTGGATCCGACACCTCGAATCACAGCCTTGATCACAACCCCACACACGCCCTAGTTCAATTGCTCGGCGCGGACACCAAGCGCATCAACCTTGCCCTTGCCGGTAACCTCATCCGCCCTGGTGGGAGCCGGTTTACGGGATGCGCGCGATCACGGGTACCAGCGCACAAAATGGGCCTCTCGCACGGTTGGTCACCGCCCCGCCATGATGATCGCGTGCTGTTGCGACTGGCTTACCTGACGTCACGAACGCCTTCGCCATGCTCCGCCTGCTGCCGATGGGCGACCGGGACAAGGACGCGGAGATCCTCGCGTTGCGCCATCAGATCACGGTGTTGCAGCGCCAACTCGGCAAAGACAGAGTGCGGTTCACCCCGGGCGATCGCGCGTTCCTGGCAGCCCTGCTGCACCGGATGCCGTCGGAGGCGCTGCCCAAGATACGGGTGGTGGTGCGTCCGGACACGGTGCTGCGCTGGCACCGCGACATGGTCGCACGCCGCCACGCG
>NZ_JAPVLS010000296.1:0-580 GCF_027158125.1 Streptomyces sp. H39-C1 | reverse complement strand
AATCAACCGCGCGAACACACTTCGCCACGAGCGGCACTGCCAGAGATGGCGGCCGGGAACTGGACGCGCGAGGAGGCGGGTCCGGGGCAGTGAGCACATCGCGGTCGTGAACCGCGGAGCCGCCTGCCATGCGGCTTGGTTCTACTGTCCGCAGCCGCCTCGCCCCGCGATGAGCGGGGGGGTGTGCGGGGGGATTGTGCGGGCAACGGGTAGGGCCCGCAGCCTTGCGGTGCGGGCCCTACCCGGTGATGCGCGTCAGTGCTTAGGCGGGAACGATGTTCTCCGCCTGCGGGCCCTTCTGGCCCTGCGTGACGTCGAAGGAGACCTTCTGGCCTTCCTGGAGCTCACGGAAGCCCTGGGCGGCGATGTTCGAGTAGTGGGCGAAGACGTCAGCGCCGCCACCGTCCTGCTCGATGAAGCCGAAGCCCTTTTCAGCGTTGAACCACTTCACGGTGCCAGTAGCCATGTGTGTCTCCTTAAGACAGGGGGCAGAACCGAAAACCGCACTGCGCGGAGTCCGCGTCGCCGCGATGAGCCCATCCGGAGATGACCGGCCAAACAAAAAATGCACCCGCGGGTC
>NZ_JAPVLS010000295.1:0-600 GCF_027158125.1 Streptomyces sp. H39-C1 | reverse complement strand
CCGGCTCACCCGGCCGGACCCCGGCCTCACGCAACCGCCGACCGATCCGCCACGCCCGCGACACCAACTCACCGAACGACATCCGACCACCCGGCCACACCACCGCATCCCGACCCGCCCACCGACCCGCAGCCGCAAAAACCCCCTCATGCAACAACCCACCCGACACCACACCCACCGCACCATTGGCCGCCTCACGCACCACCAACTGCCCCGACGGCAGGAGGGGGCTCTGCACCTGGGTCCAGGCCTCACTGTCCTGCTCCGAGAGGCGCAGAAGGAGGGCCTTCAGGGTGGCGAAAGCCTGGTCGAGCACACCTTCGGGGAAGGCGGCATCCACCGCGTCCCAGCTGACGTTCAGGCCGGTTTGCTTCTCGATGATCTGCATGTCGAGCAGAACCTGAGGGGTCTGGGAGATGGCGTCGACGAGCCGCCCGAACGGAGGGAAGTCTCCGTGCGCGTCACCCATGGGATGTCCGATGGCGCTGGTGAAGACGACGGGCATGGAGGCCCGTTCCGCACCATGCTCACGCGCCAGATCCCGCAACACCCGAACCCCGCCATACGCCCGGTGCTCCAACCCCTCCCACACCTGACGCT
>NZ_JAPVLS010000294.1:0-601 GCF_027158125.1 Streptomyces sp. H39-C1 | reverse complement strand
GACGACATCATGGCGCTGCAGACCGCGGCGTCTCTGGAGAATCTGGCCATCAGCGTCTACCAGACCGCTGCGGGGCTGCCGTTCATCAAGGACGGCAACAAGACGGTCGCGGCGTTCATCGCCAAGACCACCACCCAGCACCAGGCCCACGCCAAGGCGTTCAACGCCGCCGCCACCCAGGCGGGCGGCAAGGCCCAGACCGGCCCGGACCCCAAGTACGCGGCCGTGGTCAAGGAAGCCCTGCCCACCATCAAAACTCCGGCCGACGTGGTCGCGCTGGCGATCACGCTGGAGGACGTCGCCGCCCAGACCTACACCAAGAACGTCGGCCAGGTCAGCGACGCACAACTGCGCAAGCTCTTCGCCTCGGTCGCCCCGGTCGAGGCTCAGCACCGTGCGACACTGCTGGCCGTCCAGGCGCTGCTGGCCGGAAACCTCCCCGACCTCATCACCATCCCCACGGACGCGGCCAAACTGCCCGCCGCCGCCGGCAGCGTCGGGTTCCCCGACGCCTTCTACCCGACCAAGAACGCCTCGCCGATCTCCGAAGGAGCCGTGAAGTGAGCACTGCACACGACGGCTGGGAACTGCAGATCAGCGA
>NZ_JAPVLS010000293.1:0-609 GCF_027158125.1 Streptomyces sp. H39-C1 | reverse complement strand
GGCATGAAGGACTGGACGGCGGCCAGGACCGCGTAATCACCGCAGCCGGGGCACCAGCGCACCTCCTGGTCCGTCTTGAAGTCCTTCATCGACTGCTTGGTGTCGGACTTGGGGACCAACGACAGGGAGCGGATCTCAGACATCGAAGGTCTCCTTGACGTGGTCAGCCAACTGCTCGGACTTGAACGGCAGGCCGGTCACCTGGGTGTAAGACTGAGCGTCCACCAGGTACTTCGCCCGCAGCAGGTGGGCGAGCTGGCCGAGGTTCATCTCCGGGACCAGGACATGGCGATATCCGCCGAGGATGTCGCCCAGGTTTGCGGGAAGGGGGTTGAGGTGGCGCAGATGGACCTGCGCGACCTGATGTCCCTGGGCACGGAGTCGGCGGATGGCAGCGGCGATGGGGCCGTACGTCGAGCCCCAGCCGATCAACAGAACCGGGGATTCATCACTCGGATCATCGACGGTCACATCGGGTACGGCGATGCCGTCGATCTTCGCCTGGCGGGTGCGGACCATGAAGTCGTGGTTGGCCGGGTCGTAGGAGATGTTGCCCGTGCCGTCCTGCTTCTCGATACCGCCGATCCGGTGTTCGAGACCGGGGGTGCC
>NZ_JAPVLS010000292.1:0-615 GCF_027158125.1 Streptomyces sp. H39-C1 | reverse complement strand
TGATGGACCACCGCCGCGAGTTCGAGCACCTGGTCCGCGACCAGCTCGGGGCAACGGCCGCAGCCCAGGTGCTCTGGAGCGCGCCAAGGCTGATCTGCATCGCCGGCGACTTCACGCGCTACGACGTACACGCCGTACGCGAGCACCGCAGGTCGATCGACCTGGTCCGCTACCGGCTGTTCGGCAGCGACCTGCTCGGCCTGGAGACCCTCGCGTCCGTGAGCAGCGGGACTCAGGCGCCTCGGCGGGCACGTCGACAGGCCGGCGCACGCACGGCAGCCGACATCCAGGGCGCGTCGATGGCCGACCTGGCGACGGCGGTTGACGAGGCGTTGCGTGGTCTGGGCGACGGCGTGAGCCGCGTGGAGCGCAAGCAGTACCGGGCGTATCAGCGGCTGCGGAACTTCGCCTGCGTCTGTCCGCCCCAGCGGAGCAAGCTCCTGGTCTACCTGAAGGTCGACCCGAAGCGCGTCGACCTGGCTCCCGGGTTCACCCGGGACGTGTCTGGGCTCGGCCACCACGGGACCGGCGACTTGGAAGTACAACTCCGCACGACGAGGGACGTGGAGCGTGCGCAGGACCTGTTCCGTGCGAGCTACGCGGCGGGGTGATCGT
>NZ_JAPVLS010000291.1:0-645 GCF_027158125.1 Streptomyces sp. H39-C1 | reverse complement strand
GTGCCAGAACAACTTGCCGTCGCCGACCCGCTGGAAATCCTCGACCTCACCACCGCGTGGTTCTCAGTCGAGGAGTGGCAGGACGAGTCCGCGGACCTGCGCCCCGAAATCGCCGGCCCGCTAGAACTGACCGTTGCTGCCGACTACCTCCACAAGGCGAACATCAGTGGCGGGGCCCCATACTCCGTCTGGCTTCCACACGCAGGCGCCGATCCGCTGGTCCGTGAAGAAGAACACGTCCTGAGCTTCACCGACTACCTGCGGCGGGCGTTCGCCAGTAAGGGCTTCCTCCGGCTCGATCGGCAGGACGAATGGGTAGCCCACGGCCTCACCCGCGACCACCTGGCCGAGCTGACCGACTGGCTGGCGGGCGTCGAAAACGAGAGCAAGGACTTCTGACCACGTAGGACGAGGACTTAGTTGGCGAGCTGAACGTGCAAGTGGCCATGGGGAACCTGGCGGCGGCCCTGCATCTGCAGGGCGACCGGGTCGGCGCGCTGCACTGGTGGAACCGGGCATGGGCAGCCGGGAACGTGATTGCCGGCTACAACCTGGGCATGCTGCACGCCGCGGCCGGTGACGCGAACCGCGCGCAGGTGGCCTGGGAGAAGGCTGCGGCCTTCGGCGATCCGGACGCCATGCTGG
>NZ_JAPVLS010000290.1:0-657 GCF_027158125.1 Streptomyces sp. H39-C1 | reverse complement strand
GGCATGAAGGACTGGACGGCGGCCAGGACCGCGTAATCACCGCAGCCGGGGCACCAGCGCACCTCCTGGTCCGTCTTGAAGTCCTTCATCGACTGCTTGGTGTCGGACTTGGGGACCAACGACAGGGCCGCAAACCCCGGCGTGGGGTGGTCGGCGATGGTTGCCTCAGACATCTGCGCCCTCCTCCATGATGGCGTGAGCGAGCTGTTCGGCCTTGAACGGGAGGCCGGTGACCTGGTTGTACGAGCGGGCGTCCACCAGGTACTTCGCCCGCAGCAGGTGGGCGAGCTGGCCGAGGTTCATCTCGGGGACCACCACCTTGTCGTAACGCTTCAGAACCTCTCCGAGATTCCTCGGGAACGGGTTGAGGTGGCGCAGATGGGCCTGCGCGACCTGGCCGCCGCCGGCCCGGATCCGCCGTACCGCGGCGGTGATCGGACCGTACGTCGAGCCCCAGCCGATCACCAGGGTGCGGGCGTGCGGCTGTCCGTCGACGACGCTCGGGTCGTCGACCTCCAGGTCCGGTACGTCGATGCCGTCGATCTTCGCCTGGCGGGTGCGGACCATGAAGTCGTGGTTGGCCGGGTCGTAGGAGATGTTGCCCGTGCCGTCCTGCTTCTCGATACCGCCGATCCGGTGTTCGAGACCGGGGGTGCC